>NZ_JBTLQG010000019.1:0-111229 GCF_054461535.1 Flavitalea antarctica | reverse complement strand
GTCAACAGCGTATATTATGTCCCGCATGATGCAGGGACCGGTTGATATCGGTACCGCTGCAGGCCTGAGATCAAGACTTGGCGTTGCAGAAATGGGCGGAAAGACAGGTACCACCAATGATTATTCGGATTCCTGGTTCATGGGCTTTACGCCTCAGTTGCAGGCAGGTGTCTGGATCGGTTGCGATGATCCGTTTGTGAGGCTTGAAGGTAAACTTGGAGAAGGCGGACAGGCTGCAAGACCGATTTACGAATACTTTTTTAAGAAGGCACTGGCAGATAAAACGCTGGGACTTGACCGGCAGGCAAAGTTTCCGGAACCGGAGAATATGAAAGTAGAATACGATTACCGCCTTATCAATACGCAGCCGGTTCAAAATGAAAGTAATGAATCAGGCAACGGTAATGCTGACGAATATCTCAGCACCCCTGATGCCGGCAATGTACCGGTAGAGTCAAAGCAGTCGCTGGAAGAATCCAAAGTGCTCGAGGAAGCGAAAGGCAAAAAGAAAGAAACAACAGAGATAAAACCAACCGTGCCCGCGGAAGAGGACAAGAAAAAAAAAGGGGGATTTTTTAAACGACTTTTCAAAAAGAAGGATAAGGAAAACTGAGGATAATATGATCCTTCCCCTGGCTACAACCATCGCCCATTTCCTGCAAGATTTTACCGGCTATTTACTTCGGCCAGCCACCGAGTCAATATACTGAAACAATTTCCCCGTTTCTTCGGGATACACGGCTATCCGATGCGTCCTGAGTACGGCCGGCGTCTTCCGGAACTCATCTTCCAGTTTAACGGTCAGGGATGTTGAAGATTTCGCCGGCATATGACAGGTTACACAATTTTGCCTGATCACATCCCGCGATAGCGGTGCTCCTCCACGGCTCCCGTCCTCAGGTGCAGGTGGCGGAATTTGCGAGTGCTCGTCTTTGTGACAATTCACACATCTGGCCGCAAAAATTTCCTGTTTACCTTTTTCATTTTCATGTGTGTTATGACACGTTGAACAGGTCATAGACGGACTCAGCAGAAAGCATTTGCTCGACTGGAGTAACGCAAATTTGTTACCGTGCACATCCAGGTTATCCGGGTTATTAATATCATGATTAATTCTATAGTGGTTAACCAGCGAATCACCCGGGGAGAAAGTAAAGGCAGGTTTAACCGACTCTTGTAACCCTGAATGACAAAGTCCGCAGATATCGAGCTGTAACTGCCTGCTTAAATCAGCCACTGCCACTACAAATCTTGCTTTCTTTTCTTTAGGATGAAGTTTATGGTAGTTCACGTGCCTGGCAGCAGGGCCATGGCAACTTTCGCAGCTGACACCATAAATAATGGAATCTTTTTTAAACCGGTTGGAAGCGATATTGTCTGGAAACATGGATCCAGCAAAGGTAGCATGGCATTCCATGCAGCGGGGTGTTACGGTTCTTTTGAAATTAACCGCGAAGTCATTGTAACCTGGACTACCCGACCAGGTATCTGCGGGCGTGTAATAAGATACTGGTAACTGGTATAAACCGTCCTTTTCCCAATAAAGATAAGATTGACCGCCCTGGCCAGAACCGACAACAATATCGAAACGCTTCGCCTCCCCTATTACCTTACCGTGTATGGCCTGTTGGTACAAGCCACTGTCCCTTTTTTCCATATACACACGTTCGTAATAATTAAGCGCGAAAACATTTTTTCCGGGTTGAAAATTTCCCTTCACTGTTTCCTCGTTTGCCTCTGCACTGGACCAAGCGTGTTGTGTATGTGTGAATGCTGTGGTAATGGGCTTGTGACAGGAACTACAACTAAGGGTTCCCGCAAACTGTTCGCCCTTCCGGTTGAAAATGTTGATGGGACGAACCTCAGCGTCTGGCATACAGTGACTTATGAGAAAAAATCCACTTAGTATGCCGATAGTAAAGCCCCGGATACGAACCATTGAATAATATTATATATTTTATAATTATATAAAGCAATCATTTTATTGTAATTAAAGAATTTTAAACAGTGTGTTAATAAAAATTTAAAATTTAGCTACTGGATAAGATTGAATGTATTAAAATTATGTTAATTTCCTCATCTAATCAATGAAACTCTGCTGTATGAAACAACTCCTCCGCCGGGTACGATCCCAGCTACCGCTCATTTTCCTTATGGTTTTGACACAGACCGTGGTTGCTCAGAGAAGCATCAACGGCCGGGTGATCGACAAGGGCACAAAAGCAGCCATCCCCAATGCGAGTGTTGCCCTGAAAGGCACCAGTACTGGTACACAGACGAATACAAATGGCTCATTTAGTATCAAGACAAATAAGGCAGATGACGTACTGACTATAACTTCGGTAGGTTATGACGCCGTTGATGTACCACTTTCCGCCGGCGATACCCTCCTTATCGAAATGGCCCCAAGCAATTCTACCCTTAATGAAATACTTGTTACCGGTTACACTGCCCAGCGTAAGAAAGATATCACTGGTTCGGTATCCGTGGTTAATACCAAGGAACTTGTTGCGAACCCGGGTTCGAACGTAGAAAGTCTCCTGCAGGGAAGGGCTTCGGGCGTGAACGTGGGAACCTCAGGTGTTCCGGGAGCCGGCGCTTCTGTAAGGATACGTGGATTCACAACATTCAATGCCAACGAGCCACTTTATATTGTTGATGGAGCTCGTATCGGTTCTATTTCTGATCTTAATCCTACGGATATAGAATCAATGCAGGTGTTGAAAGACGCCTCTGCTGCGGCCGTTTATGGAGCTGCGGCTGCAAACGGGGTAATTATCGTTACCACTAAAAAAGGAAAAGGTCAGTCGAAAGTAACTTATGATGCCTATTATGGTGTTCAGTCGCTGACAAAAAAATACGATCTTCTGAATACCGAAGAATACGGACAATACCTGTTGGGCCTTCAGAAAGGCATTCCTGGTCAAACCGCCACCAGTTTCAATCTCGGTCAATACAATGGTGGCAAAACTTCTACTGCAACTCCAGTAACTCCGGAATATATCCTGGCAGGAACTGCAAGCGGTGTGCAGGCGGGCGACCCGTTGGCAAACCCAAGTCTGTATAAGCTTGATCTTAATGATGTGAATGGTGCAGGTACCTACCTGATAGTACCTGCTAACAAAACCGGAACCGACTGGATGGATGCCATTACGCAGAATGCGCCGATGATGAATCACAGTCTTACTGTATCAGGGGGAACCGCGGCAGGCAACTATCTTTTTGGTATTAATTATTTTAACCAGGAAGGTATCATAAAGTACACTGACTACAAAAGATACTCAGTAAGGGCAAACACAAACTTCACAGTTAAGAACTTCCTGAAAATCGGCGAAAACTTACAGGTTAACTACATAGATAAACATGGTTTTACCAACCAGGATGAAGGCAATGCGATATCAATGGCTTATCGTATGCAGCCTATCGTTCCTGTATTTGATCTGAAAGGCAATTATGCAGGAACCAGGGGATCAAACCTTGGAAACGCATCCAATCCTTTTGCAAACCTGCAAAGAGGCAAGGATAATGTTGACCGGAAAGTTGGTATCATTGGATCTGTTTACGCTGAAATCGCATTCCTGAAATACTTCACCTTGAAAACAGTATTGGGGATGGATTATGGAACAAGCCATTACTACAATTTTGGCGTACCACAATATGAGAATGCAGAAGGCAGGGGCGGTACAGGTAATTTCAACGAAGGCGAAAGCTTTGGATATCTTACCACCTGGTATAACACACTCGGATTTCAAAAGATCTTTGCTGACAGACATGATGTCAAGTTCCTGTTAGGTACTGAAATGGTACAAGGTTCAGGTCGTGGTGTAGATGCGAGCACAAATAATTATTTTTCTTTTGACAGGAATTTCTGGCAGATAAACTCAGGTCTTAATACAACTCCATCCGGTTCCAGTTATGAATTTCGCTACCGGAAGTACTCACCGGTGATTGCCAAGCTTGACTATATGTTTAATGACAAATATCTGTTGAGTGCTTCTTTCCGGAGGGATGGATCTTCAAATGGATTTGGTCCGAACAATAAGTATGGTAATTTCTATTCCGGTAGTTTGGGATGGAGGATATCGGAAGAGTATTTCATGAAAGACATTTCATGGCTGAATGACCTGAAACTGAGAGCTGGTTACGGTTATCTTGGTAATGATAACATCCTTGACTTTGGATTTCTTACCACGTTTGAATTTGACCGGGGTAACGCCAGCTATCCCATCGACGGGGGCAATACCGGCTTTTCTGCAGGACTCAGGCACAACGGGGTAGGCAACCCCGATGTTAAGTGGGAAGAAGCCTATACCACCAATATCGGACTTGATGCATCTATCCTGGACAACAGGATCAACATCGTTCTTGATTTATATCGCCGTCTGACAAAGGATCTGTTGTATGAAAAACAACTGGATCCGACGATCTATGGTAACGTTGACAGGCAGCCGACAAACATCGGAGAAATGACCAATAAAGGAGTGGATCTTTCTGTGTCATACCGTGCAGACATATCCGGAGATTTCAAATTTGATGCAGGACTCACCTTCTCATTATACAGAAACGAGGTAGGCGTTATCGCAGATCCGTTCTTTGAAGGAAACAGATCAAGGATAGATCCGTTCAACCGTTCAGTGACTGGTCAGCCTATCTCCAGCTTTTATGGATATATCATTGATGGTTTCTTCCAGAGTCAAACAGAAGTTGATGCTTTGGACCAGGCTAACAGGGGTATAGGTAAATGGAGATATAAAGATTTAAACGGGGATAAAAAGATCACTGTTGACGACAGAACATTCATGGGCAACCCGCACCCAAACTTCACAGCAGGCTTAAACCTTGGTGCGAGCTTCAAAAATTTTGATTTCGCTGCCTTCCTTTATTGGAAAAATGGTGGTGACATCGTTAACTATGTACGATACTGGACAGACTTCAACACATTCCAGGGCAATCGTGATAAGAGAGTTTTATACGATAGCTGGACACCAAACAACCGTAATGCAAAATTACCGGTATTGGATGCGTCTGATGGCGCGAGCGGACAGGTACCTGTAAGTTACTTTGTTGAGAATGGCGGATATCTCCGGTTGAAAAATCTTGCAATAGGTTATACTATACCAGCTGATAAGATGGCAAAGATCGGGATCGAAAGGCTGAGGATTTATCTGCAGGCGCAAAACCTGTTTACCATTACTGATTATACAGGTCTTGATCCGGAAATCACTACTCAGCAGGTAGGACGCGGTGACTACCGTGCCAGGAGATCGGATGCAAACAGCCTTGGAGTTGATTTTGGAAACTTCCCTACTCCACGGATTATCACTTTTGGTCTTAATGTCACATTCTAATCAACCACTGAAAAAAAAATTATATGAAACGATTTAAAAAAATATCACTCTATGGTCTGCTGCCGGTGGTGTTGTTTGGAATGCTGATCATACAGGCATGTAAAAAATCTTTCCTTGATGCCAAGCCATACGGACAGTACGAGTCAAGCCTTATTGCCAATAAGAAAGGACTGGATGCATTGCTGATAGGCACCTATGGTGTAATAGACGGACAGGGTGTATCCGGTGACGGATGGGAAGGCTCAGCAGTTAACTGGGCTACCGCCGGTGTGGCAGCAGATGATGCCTATAAAGGCACTGACGCTAATGACCAACCGCAGATGACCGAAGTTGAGCAATACAAATCCCAGCCCACTAACAGGTACTTTTATAACAAGTGGATAGTGCTCTACGAAGGTGTTGCCAGGTCAAATGATGTTATCAGGCTGGCTAACAACCCGGATATCGAGGGCCTGTCTGCTGATGACAAGAAGAACATCCTGGGACAGGCAAGATTCCTGAGAGCGCATTTCCATTTCGATGCTAAAAGGCTGTGGAAAAATGTTCCTTATATTTCGGACACTACCACAAAATATAATAACACTACAGAGATCTGGCCGCTCATCGAAGCCGACTTCAAATTTGCCTATGATAACCTGCCTGCAACCCAAAGTGAAAAGGCACGTGTCAACAAATGGGCCGCAGCAGCATACCTAGCCAAGGTGTATATGTTCCAGAATAAATTTACTGATGCCAAGGCGCTGTATGATCTGATCATCGCGAATGGAACCACATCTTCGGGAACCAAATATGGTTTACAGGATGCTTACTGGAAGAATTTCGACGCTCAGTTTGACAACAATGAAGAAACCGTATTTGCTATTTCTTCTGCAGCTTCCGGAACTGTTGACCAGACTGGTGAAGCATCGCTGGGTTTAGCATTTCCTTATGGTGGTGACTTCGGTTGCTGCGGATTTTTCCAGCCATCGCAAAACCTGGTCAATGCTTTTAAAACAGGTGCCGATGGATTGCCGCTCCCAACAACGTTTAACAACTCAGATCTTAAGAATGACCAGGGATTAAAAGATGCCGATCCATATACAAATGACAATACCACTCCGCTTGATCCACGCCTTGACTGGAGTGTGGGAAGAAGAGGTGTTCCATTCTGGGATTGGGGTCCGCACCCGGGGTACTCATGGGTACGTGATCAGAACTATGCTGGTCCATTCAGTCCAAAAAAGCATATCTATTCCAAGAAGGATATGAACACTTTGACTTCTTCAGGCTGGAGAAATATTACAGCAAAGGATATTTATATCATCCGATATGCTGATGTATTACTTATGTCTGCCGAAGCAGAGATCGAGGTTGGATCAATGGAGGTAGCCCGGACAAGGATCAACCTGGTTAGAAACCGGGCCAAAAATCCGGCAAGCTGGGTTACAGGAGCACCTGCTAACTATGTTATCAATCCTTACCCTGCTGCTTTCGCCAGCAAAGATGCTGCAAGAACTGCGGTTCGGTTCGAACGCCGCCTTGAACTGGCACATGAAGGACATCGATTCTTCGACCTGGTAAGATGGGGCATAGCTGCTGAAACGCTTAATGCTTACCTGGAAAAGGAAAAGCTGAAACGTACATACAAGCAAACTGCTTCCTTCACCAAGAATAAAAACGAGTATTTCCCTATCCCCTCAACAGTGATTGAAATAGCCATAAAAAATGGCTCAACACTCACCCAGAACCCCGGATACTAATTGAGTAAAAGCTGACAAAACATACATTGCTTGAAAAACATCCTCCATTGAGGATGTTTTTTTTGTTTGGATATCACGTCTTTTTTGTCTGCAGTCCACATTATCATTTTGCTTGAATCTCAGCTTATTTTTGCCTGCAAATCACTTCATTATTTTGCTTGAATCTCACTGAATTTTTTGTTTGAATCTCACTTTATTAAATCCTAAATTGACATCATAAATTTTCGCCTGCTTATCAATGTATGCTATATGGACGCGATGAGAAAACTTCTGATATTCCTGCTTTTGGTTGAAATCGTCGCTGCTTGCGGAACAGGGCCAGGTAAGGCATTTACAAAAAGAGAAGCCATATCGACTAATATTTATTTCAACAATGAAGTGATTGAAAATGACTCTGTAAATCCTATAGACCTTGAGTTTTTGTATAATGGCGGCGGTGTGGCCGCTGGTGATTTTAACAATGATGGCCTGACCGACCTTTATTTTACGGCCAGTACAGTAGGCAACAAGTTATACCTGAACAAAGGAAAATTCGAATTTGCAGATGTTACTGAGATTGCGAAAGTATCCGGTGATGGTATGTGGAGCAATGGAGCTTCAGTCGTAGATATCAATAGTGATGGACTCCAGGATATCTATGTTTGCATGGCTATAAAGAAAGATCCAAACCGGAGAAGAAACCTTTTATATGTAAACCAGGGAAAGAATAAAGATAGCATCCCGGTTTTTAAGGAGCTTGCAAATGAATATGGGATCGCAGATACAGGATACTCTGTGCAGGGAACTTTTTTTGATTATGACAACGACGGGGATCTTGACTTGTATGTAGTAGAAACAAAGCTGATTCAAAGAAATGTAGCAGAGTTGTCTGGCAGAAACCCCGGTGATAGTGCCCGCGCTGATGCTGATAAATTATATCGGAACGATTGGAGCGCATCGTTAAAGCATCCTGTTTTTACTGACGTCTCTTCGCAGGCCGGGATCAAAGAACCCGGTTATGGTCTGGGGGTAAACATTGCGGACATTAACAATGATGGCTGGAAAGATATTTATGTAACAAACGATTTTTATGATGGCGATCTTTTATACATAAATAACAGGAACGGAACCTTTACCAATAAGTCTGACATCTATTTCAAACACACATCACAGAATGCGATGGGTAATGATGTCGCGGACGTGAATGGTGACGGCCTCAACGATATCATTGCCGTAGACATGAATCCGGAAGACAACTACCGGAAGAAAAAGAATATGAGCGGCAATAATTATTATGTCTACCAGACCATGATGGCCGGCGAAAACAGTTTCCAGTATGTAAGAAACACGCTTCAGATCAATATGGGACCGAGGATACTCGGCAATGATTCAACCGGTGACCCTGTGTTCGCTGACCTCGGATATTTTGCTGGAGTTGCTGAGACTGACTGGAGCTGGAACCCCTCGATTGCCGACTTTGACAACGATGGCAACAGAGATGTCTTTATCACAAATGGCTACCCCCGCGATGTAACTGATCACGATTTTGTATCATTCAGAACGATGGCTGGAAAGATTGCTTCCAAACAAACCTTATTGGACGAGATACCGCAGATCAGGGTCAGCAATTATGCTTATCAGCAAACAGGTGATCTGAAATTCGTTAATAAAACAAAAGAATGGGGACTTGACGAACCGTCTTTTTCCAACGGGGCCATTTATGCTGATCTCGATAATGACGGTGACCTTGATTATGTTGTTAACAACATCAACCAGGAAGCTTTTGTTTACGAAAACAGGCTATATGATGCAGCAAAAGAAAACGATACCGCCAGCTCAGACTTCATCAAAATTAAGTTCAGGGGCAACCACGGCAACAGGGATGGACTTGGTGCCATTGCCACTATATTTTTTGGCAACAAACAACTTAGCTGGGAAAATTCACCGGTTCGCGGCTACCTGTCATGTGTTGAAAACATATTGCTGTTTGGACTTCCGGATTCAGCTACTATAGATTCAGTAGTGGTTACATGGCCAGGTGGTAACAGGCAGACTCTTGTTAACGTGAACAAAAATCAAACACTGGTGGTCACTCAACAGGATGCTATCCCTGCAGCGCATGTACCGTCAGCACCCCAGGGCCTTTTCACAGATGTGACCGATCTGCTGAATGTCACTTATCATCATAGCGAAAAGGATTTTATTGATTTTAATTACCAGCGTTTGTTGCCGCATAAATTTTCTGAATACGGGCCCGGCATCGCAATCGGAGATGTTGACAACAACGGTTACGAAGATATTTGCCTTGGCGGTACCGGTAATTTACCGACTACTTTACTTATGCAGCAGCCAAATGGAAAATATGTCAGACGACCATTAATTGCAGATAAAACGGTGACCCCGAATGCATCAGAGACAACCGGACTGTTACTGTTTGATGCGGATACGGATGGCGACCTTGACTTGTACCTGGCAAGTGGTAGTGTGGAAGCTGCGCCGGGCGACAAGTATTATGACGACAGGTTCTATGAAAACACCGGCAAGGGAGTATTCAGGTATGCAAACGAAGTATTGCCCCTCAACAATGCAAGCAAAAGCTGCGTGAAGGCAGCTGATTTTGACAAGGATGGCGACCTCGACCTGTTTGTTGGTGTAAGGGTATTTCCGGGCCGGTATCCCCAGGCGGTGAGTAGTTATTTATATCGGAACGATTCAAAGCCCGGGCACATAAAGTTTTCAGATATCAGCAATGCGTCTGCTCCTGGCTTGAAGAATATTGGACTGAGCTGCGATGCCATGTTCACTGATTTTGATAACGACGGGTGGACTGACCTGATTGTAGCCGGCGAATGGTCTGCAATAAGATTTTTCAGGAACCAGCAAGGCATATTTAAAGACATATCATCATCCACCGGAACAGATAAGTTCAGGGGTTGGTGGAACAGTATTACCGGCGGCGATTTCGACAATGATAGCGACATAGATTATGTTGCGGGAAACCTTGGGACCAATACATTTTATCGTGGTACGATGGAAGAACCACTGAGAATATATGCGGGTGATTTTGCCAACAACGGAGGCTGGGTAGCGATCCCATCCATATATCTTTTTGATTCAACCGGGATCAAAAGAGAATTTGCCGCTCAGTCAAGAAATGATATCATCGATCAACTGCCGGCATTGAAAAAGAAATATCTGACATACAGATCCTTTGCCGGGGCCGAACTAAGAAACATGTTTCCTCCCGGCGTTATTGACTCAGCCTATACACTTGAAGCTGGCTTTATGCAAAGCGCGTATATCGAAAACCAGGGCAATGGGAAATTTTTAATGCGCCCCCTACCCTGGCAGGCACAGCTTGCACCGGTATTTGGAATAGTAGCCGATGATTTCAATGGCGATGGTCATCTTGATCTTGCACTGGCAGGTAACGATTTCGGTGCAGAACCCGCCATTGGAAGATATGATGCATTGAATGGCCTGATCATGAATGGCGATGGTAAAGGGAATTTCAAAGTGCTGACCATGGCAGAGAGTGGGATCTATATCCCTGGCAATGCCAAGGCGCTTGCAAAGATCCGGGGCAGTAATAAGGATTATTTCCTGGTAGGGAGCCAAAACCAGGACAGGCTTAAATTATACCGCAAAAGAAAATCAGGAAAACTGATCCCACTAAATGGTGATGACACAGAAGTTAAACTCACATTAAAAAATGGGAGAAAACGTAAGATGGAGAATTACGCGGGATCATCTTTTCAATCGCAGTCATCATCATTCGTTGAAATTAATGAACACGTTTCAGCTATTGAAATAAAGAACCGAAAAGGTGAGACCAGAAGGATAGATTTTTAAAATCACTGCTGTCGAAATATTTAGTTATTACGGGCAACCCTTATTTTGTATTGATCCTTTTGTGTCCGGGCAGGCATCTTCTGCATCGGCAACTCCATCAGTATCCCTGTCAGACATCTCTCTAACGGGCATGATCACCTGCTCAGGTGTCCGGTGTTGTTTTTTCCTCCCGATCTTTCCTGCGAGACCTATACTATAATAGAAATGATATGAAGAAAGCGGCGTGACCGGTATTCTGTACTGTGCATTAACAAGCAGGTAAGCTTCATTAAAAAAGCTAACCTGTAATCCCCCACCGGCCGGAATATAGGCAGCATAATAACCTGCATAAAAAGAAGCTCCGGCACCAACCTGCAGGTAGGGAGATACGACACTTTTGTTAGAAAACATTTTTCCCCTCAGAGAAACATCACCTTCCATCAGGAAGTTGTCTTTATTAAGCGGCGGCTTGTCTTCAAACGGGTAGTCAAGGAACGATCCCGTAAGCGAAATGGAAACATCAAAATGATCGTCCAGACCTTCAATATAATTTAAACCGAGGCCCGGCGACATTTCACTTATTTTTCCAAACTGATCGTTTTTTATAGCGGCTGATAATGAGCTGGAACGAACATTTGCTGCGGACTTGAAATCATTAAAGGCAAAGAAGACAGAGAGTGTTGGATCCTGGATAAATCCGTTAACCTGACTGGAAGCAACATCATAAAACGTAGTGAAACAAAAAACCAATAAAAAACCCCTTCTCATAAAGACAAGATTTAGAAATCGCCCCGATCTTCTTCATAGCCAGCCTAAGGGTTAAATTTACAACTCCTTTTTTGCAATTTCAGTCGGTTTAATTTTTCCCAGCACTTCTACTTTTACACGTGCGAGTCCGCGACCTATATATCCCAGTTTGGAAGCGGCTGTGCGGCTGAGGTCCACCAGGCGCTCGTTGCGGTGATGCAGGCGGTCATTGACTTTGACGACCACTGTTCTGCCATTTTTTATATTTGTAACACGGATCCAGGTATTCATTGGCAGCCCGTTATGAGCAGCCGTCATCTTATCCTGATCGTATAGCTGGCCCGAAGAAGTTTTTCTACCCTGGAACTTACTATGATAAAAACTCGCCATGCCATACTGGATCTTAGCTGTTTTTTTTACGCGCTTAGCCGAAGATTTCTGTGTTGATTTCTGGCCCGGTTTACCCGCTTTATCCTGTGCCCTTGCCGATTGAAGGAGGGTAAAGCACATGAAGGTTAAAAATAAGATGGTTGTTTTCATAGAATCAGTATTGGCTCAAATCATAGTACTAACCTGTATTAATTGCTTTGTAATTACCTGACATCATATCGACTACATGATCGTCTTGTCACCAAAATAGCGATTTCTCAAAATGCGGTCTTCGCTATAGATGTCCGGATAAAACTTAATCCTGCCTCCTTTGCCTTCACAGGAAAAATAACGGATATAGACCGGAACTTTTGCGAAACCTGAAACCACATGTTTTTCCTGGCGGCTGATCCAGTTCTTAAGCGTATCAGGATGGTATTTTATTGTGTCATTTCTGACCAGGAAATTGGCCAGGCGCTGAAAATCCTTAACTCTTACACAACCATGACTAAGGGCCCTGTCGCTTTTACCAAACATCCAACGGGCATTAGTGTCATGCAGATAAACGCTGTATTTGTTCGCGAAATTAAATTTAAGGACACCCAGGGAATTATCATCTCCCTGTCGCTGCTTGATCAGATAAGGAAACCTGTTTTTATTCAGCTTGCTCCAGTCGATCGTATACGGGTCAATGATAGAATCATTTTTGTCGACGATCATGAGATTTTGTTTTGCCAGGTACCCGACATCACGTTTGATCTGTGGTAACATCTCCTTAAATATGATGCTGTAGGGGACCGTCCATTGCGGGTACGTTATGAAGTTCGATACCTGTGATGTAAGTACCGGGGTCCGTGTTTTGGTAGTGCCCACAATGACTCTTGATTCAAAAACCATCGTGTCTGTATCTACCACTTTCAACATATAAGCCGGTATATTGACCCATACATAAGTCATGGGCATGGTGTCTGCTAAAAGCTTATAACGGTCAAGTGTAATCGCGGCCCTGATAAACTTTTCCCAATCAGTATTATTCAGGCTGTTTACCGTTGTTTCGTTGATCTTCCCGGTAACTCTCAAGCCCTTTTCTTTCTGGTATGTTGATATAACTGTGCGCCAGGCAGTAGTGTCCATGGGCTCCACGGCAGACTGAACAATATCTGACTCAAAAAGGCGCTTCTGTAATTTCTTATAGAAACTGATTGAATCTTTATCGGGATAAAGCAGGTAAGTATATCTCCTGAATGAAATTGAATCCAGGAACGATTTGAGGCCCAGCTTCAACGAATCATAATCGGGATGCTTTGGCTCCAGCTGTTGCAACGTATTCCTTATATCACCTGTCTGCACCACCTGGTTGAACGTATTGAGAAAGATTTCTTCGTTGATTACGCTATCGGGCCTTAGGGTAACACTATCCCTTTCAAGCCTTCCATATTTCAGGTGCCTGGCAATCAGTAGTAAGGCATCGGTCAACATCAGGTCCGCCCTGCTCCACAACGCCGCATTTTTCACAGCTATGGTATCATTCGCGAGCTGGTATAAGGAACCCTGGACGGGCTTCAGGTGATAATCTCCGGGAAACAGGCCAAATTCTTTGGATCTCCTGATAAATTCGACGAGGGAGTCTGCCGCGGGCAACCACTTTTGATCGTTTCGCCATACAGATTTGTACCCGTTGCCGGCATAAATTTTCTCAACCAGGTGTACCTGGGCAAGCAGGATGGAGTCATTAACCCTGCCCTTATTAATTACCGCATACTCTATTGTTTGCTGAAGATTTTTGCTGATACGGCTGTTAATATTCTCCTCGACAGCCACAATATCATTGTCTTTCGGTTTTTCCGGGGGTCCACAGGAAGCGAAGATCACCGGGATTATGAGCCTGGCTAATAATAGGATCTTGCTTTTAAGGATCATGTGGCTAGGGCTGGTTATTTTATATTACTTCAATTCAGGCACCTCATGGTCAACGCCTACAATGATATACAAAAATGAATATAAATGCTACTTTTTATTCAAATTCATAAGTGTTTTACCTGAGGAAACGACGCTGGGGCGCGTAGGTGTAACTGCCTGCACCAGTTTTCCGACGTTGCCAAAGAAAAAAAACTGTTCTATACTAAACGATTGAAATGGAAGATGAGATATATTAAAAACCAGATTTATATTTACTGGTTTTCTCATCACCTGTGATATCTCCATTTGACCTGACCTGGATCTGGATGTTACTGATCCATTCTGAACAACCCTTGCTTAAAAGAAATTCATTCACATCATTGATTACTTTCATCACCTGTTCATAGGTGCCCTCAAGGGTTGTGGCAAAAGGTCCCACATCATAGGAGATTCCCGAATCTTCAATAACTGAAATAGCCTCATCCACCCATAAATAAGGATGACGGTCCTGGACAACAGGTATTATCTGGAGGGAGGCGTTGATTATGTACTGATGCATAAGGATTAATTTTAGAGCAACTAGGAACTGGTATCAAATGGGTTCTGATGCTACTACCGCTTCAATATTTACAGGGCCATAAACGTGTGGGAACGTATCCGCTGTTGAAGGTGACCATTCATAGATAAAACGGCTTGTCAGCTTATCGGTATCAATTTCAAGCTTTACCAGGTCTTCCTGGCCCGCGTAATACCGCGATAAAACGCCCTTTACCTGCCCGGCCTGTGAACAATGAATAAACCCTTCATTGGTTAAGGATGGTGTCTCATAGATGCCTGTTTCAATAGCCTTTTGCCAGGCAGCTTTCGTGGTAATGTGATAAATTAGTGGCATAAGGAGGGATGAGTTGTCGGTCTTCAGTTGATTTCAGATTTTGGTACAGGCAATTCAGCAATAACCCGGGGTATCCTCTGTTCAATCATCATAAGATCTGCGAGTACCATTGCAGTCACGGCTTCCAGCACCACGGGAACACGTAAGGCAATACAAAGATCATGTCTTCCTTTTACAGAAAAAGATTCCACCTGGTTGGTCTCCCAGTTTAAGGTCTGCTGAAGTTTTGGTGTCGAAGAAGTAGGCTTGATGGCTATCCGGAACACCAGTTCGTTGCCATTTGTGATACCGCCTACTACGCCACCGGCATGATTGGTGCGCGTCTTGCCGGTGCTGTCTTCAATGGCATCATTGTGCTCACTGCCAAACATTTTCGCGGCGGCAAAGCCGGTACCGAACTCGACGCCGCGAACTGCAGGGATTGCAAAGACTGCATGGGCAAGCAAAGATTCCACGGAATCGAAAAATGGCTCGCCGAGGCTTGCGGGCAATCCATTGACACGACATTCCACTATGCCGCCAACAGAGTCTTTGGCATCAATAGCGCGTTGCAAGCCGGCCTCAGGATCGCTTAGGCCCGCGATTTCTGTGATCTTTGCAACAACCGTTACATTTTTAAGTAATTTCTTGGCTATCACACCCGCTGCGACGAGCGCAACGGTGAGCCTGCCGCTGAAGTGTCCGCCACCCCTGAAGTCTTCGAAGCCTCCATATTTCTGATGTGCCACAAAATCGGCATGGCCGGGACGTGGCACCGCGCGTTGTTTTTCATAATCGCCTGAACGGGTGTTGTTATTCTCAAATAAGATGGTGATCGGGGCTCCGGTCGTTTTGTTATTGAAAACCCCACTTTTAAAAATAGGAAGATCATCTTCTTTGCGTGGCGTGGTACCTTTCTGATTACCTCCCTTTCTCCGTTCAATGTCTTCAAGAAAATCTTCTACTGTCAGAGACAATCCAGGTGGACAGCCATCGATATTCAACCCTACACTTTCGCCATGTGATTCACCAAAGATGGCGATTTTGAAAAGTCTGCCAAATGCGTTCATCGCAACCTGTTTTAAGTTTACTTATTTGTATTCAACAATAGCCCCGAGCTGCCTGATATCATCAAAAAAATCAGGATAAGATTTGTTTATGGCCTCCGCATCTTCAATGATCACTGGTTTATCAGCTTTCAACGCGGCCACAGCACAAGCCATGGCAATACGGTGATCATGGCGGGAATGCACTACAGATCCTTTCAGTCCGGTTGCCCCTTCGATGATCATGATATTATCCTGCAAAACGATCTTGATACCCATTTTCGCAAACTCTTCCTGTAATGTGAGACCACGGTCACTTTCTTTGTGCGCAAGACGGGACACTCCTTCAATGACTGATTTGCCCTCACAACAGGCTGCCAGGGCAACCAGTGGCGGAAACAGATCAGGGCATTCCATAGCGTTGAAATGAAAGGCCTTTAACGAAGTGGTTGCTATATGGATCTGACCTGCCTCTATTGACATGACAGCCCCTGCCCCTGCAAGTGCATGCAATACGGCTTTATCGGCCTGCGTTGAATGTACATCGAGGCCTTTCACGGTTATATTGCCTGCAATTGCTCCCGCTACCAATAAAAATGCGGCACCACTCCAATCACCTTCCACTGTGTAGCTATGAGCTTGATAAGCTTTGGGGTTCTTGTTTCCCGGAAAGTAAAAATATTCATAGTTCCTGTTTTCGACCTGGATCCCGAAATGCTTCATAACGGCCAGAGTGAGATCGATGTAAGGCTTAGAGGTCAGGTTATTTACTTTGATGGAAACATCACTTGCGCCGGCCGCAGCATATGCCATCAGGAGCCCTGTAAGGAATTGCGAGCTTAACGAACCATCCACTTCTATGTTGGCAGGCTTCAAAGGACCTTTTATATGCAGGGGAAGCTTACCTTGATTTGATTCGATATCAATTCCCAATGCAGGGAATATTTCATCAAAAAAATGCATGGGCCTGGTAGTAAGGCTTCCTGAACCAGTAATGGTTATAGGCTGTTCGCTTAAAGCAGCGATTGGAGTAAACATTCTTATACCGAGGCCGCTTTCACCGCAATTGATGGTACCGGATACCGGCATGATACCCGAACTGACAACCTCAAGATTACCATCTACCCAATACGCCTTTGCTCCGAGTGCTGTTATAACGTCGATTGCGGCACGGTCATCATTGCTTTGGCCGGGGTTTTTGATAATGGTTGTTCCATGAGCCAGTAGTGCAGCTGCGCACGCCCGCTGCATCGAGCTCTTTGAAGTCGGCGCCTGGATTGAACCAGTCAAAAAAGAAGGTGTAACTTTTGCAATCATCTTATGTAGTCAATATCGTTATTGTATCAAATTCGCAGGACCTTAATCTAATTGAATATCTTCTCCAGCTCTGTTAAAGGGATTGGATGTACAACAGCCTTCCCGATCTTTGTCAACAGCACAAAATTCATTTTGTCTGCCTCTTTCTTTTTATCCATACGCAGGATATTAAATGCCTTTACCTTATCGTATTCCATATGAGTTGTAAGGCCGTATCGAGAAAGTAACTTTACTACACGGTCTGCTTCCCGAAAGCCGGTCAGCTTCCCGGATAATTCACTGGCTACTGTCATTCCCACTGATATTGCCTGCCCATGAGAAAGTTTATACATATTTTCAATTGCATGCCCCAGCGTATGCCCGAAGTTCAGCAATTTTCTTTCGCCTGTTTCAAACTCATCTTCCTTTACCACATCGGACTTGATTATGGCGTTACGCCTGATCAATTTTTTTAAAGCCGTTGCATCTTTTTTATAGAAAGACAATTTATGTTGTTCCAATTCCTTAAACAACCGGAGATCCTTGATGCAACTATGTTTTATGATCTCAGCGAACCCACTCACCCACTCGGTATGAGGCAAGGATTTCAAAAGTGAAACATCATACAGCAGAAATGATGGCTGCCGGATGATACCTACCAGGTTTTTATAAAGACCAACGTCTATACCATTTTTGCCACCGATTGAAGCATCCACCATTGAAAGGATAGTTGTCGGTATGAAGCCAAACCGCAAACCCCGCATGTATATCGAAGCAACAAAACCTGCAAGATCCGTGATAACTCCCCCGCCGATTCCAACGATAAAAGTCTTCCTGTCGGCATTAAGACCGATCAGTCTTTCGATAATGCCGTTGACGGTTGACTGCACTTTGAACTGCTCGCCCGCAGGTACTATAATGTATTTCCATCCGTCAAATTTTTTTCTGTGCGCACGAAAAACATTTTCATCAGTGATAAGGACTGCCTGATTTTTATCCAGTAACTCTCCAAGCCTGGCGAACTCACCATCAAAATAATAGTCTGTTGTTTGTGTTGAAAAAGTATAGGAAACTTTTTTCATTCAGTATAGTTTTTATCAAATACAGCCAGCTCCGATTCAAGCGTTTTTGTTTTATGATAATTTTCCTGGTTAGCAATAAAGTCCATTACCTGTTTTACCCCGCTTGGACTTACTGTATACGCTGCGAATTCGGGTTGCCACTCCAGTTCACTGTCAAGCAGGTTGGTGTCTTTGAGCCAGCCGGCCGCATCGTGTTTGAGGCTCCGCACTACCTGGGAAAGATTCTGAGCCGGATTCAACTGTAACAACACATGCAGATGGTCTTCTACCCCCTGGATCGATATAACCCTGATCCCTTTTTCTTCACTGGTTTTCTGAAGAAACGGGAACAGCACCATTCTAACCGGTCTTTTTAATATCGGGGCCCTGTTCAGGGTGGTCCAGATGACATGTACAAAAAGGAAAGTCCTGGTGTGACTATCAGTCATGGATAACCGCGATTATTAGGGTGTGGTGCAAGCAGTAAAAAGGTAATGATACAATTCAACAGGAAGCGCCCAATAGCGAATGGACTAAAGAGCAGGAAAAAAAACGGGACAGGAAAACCTGTCCCGTTGATTTATGAATTCATGATGTTGTTCTGATGGCTGATAGACTCCATATGAACAGCATCGAAATATTTGGTGATGAAATCTTTACTTAAGCCCAGCTTTTCACCTTTTGCAAATGCCCTTTCCAGGATCTCATTCCACCGGTTGGTCTGCAGGATGGTGATGTTGTTTTCTTTCTTGTATTGTCCAATCTTTTCGGCTATCCTCATGCGCTGTCCAAGCACCTGCATCAACTCATCATCAAGATGATTGATTTGCTGACGAAGTTTTTCGAGTGCAGCATGATATTCTTCTGAATTGATATCTTCTTTTCTCCAGACAATTTCACCAAGCATTTCCGCGAGGCGTTCCGGTGTGACCTGTTGTTTCGCATCGCTCCAGGCATTATCGGGATCGATATGACTTTCAATCATCAATCCATCATAGTCGAGGTCGATCGCCTTTTGTGCAACATCAAGAAGGATATCACGCCTGCCGCAGATATGCGAAGGATCATTGATCAGCATCATGCCGGGGTTGCGACGTTTCATCTCAATGGCAAGGTGCCACATTGGTGCATTTCTGTATTCTGTATTACCATATGAACTGAACCCGCGGTGAATCAGGCCAATCTGTGTGATCCCGGCTTTTGCCACACGCTCAACGGCTCCTATCCATAATTCGAGATCGGGGTTGATCGGGTTCTTGATGAGTACCGGAACTTTGGCCCCACGCAGAGCATCAGCCACTTCCTGCACACTGAAAGGATTAACCGTTGTACGGGCACCAATCCAAAGTACATCCACATCAAAATGTAAAGCATCTTCAACCTGTTTGCCGGTGGCAACTTCTATTGCGGTAGGGAGACCGGTGATCTTCCGGGCCTGTTGTAACCATGGCAAACCTTTCGTTCCGATGCCCTCAAAACTTCCAGGCCTGGTTCTGGGTTTCCAGATCCCTGCGCGAAGCATATCCACCTTCCCGGTGTTGGCAAGGCGTGTAGCGGTTTGAATTACCTGCTCCTCTGTTTCTGCGCTGCATGGGCCGGAAATAATGAGTGGTCTCTTATCCCATTTTTCCTGCAGTATCTCCTGTACATTTTTTGTTGCCACTGTTGTCATGGTTGAAGCGTTTTTTTTCCTTTGTTAATGCTTTTATTTTAATGTGGCCGGGATGATTACCGGCTGTTGGCGTCGTTCATCCGAATCCGACGACCTTTATAATTTTTACCGTCGATCGCTGCAATCATTTGTTGGGCAGATTTCCGGTCAATCTCAATCCAGCTGTTCATTTCCTTCATATCGATACGTCCCAGTACATCTTTGCTCAGTTCACTCATATCGAGTATAAACTGGAGGAAGCTTGCTTTGTAAAAACCATCCTTGGTACCCAGGTTAACAAACAACTTGGCGAAGTCTCCGCCGGAGTTGAATTCACGCCTCGGGCGTTCTGCGCCCCGGGAATCACGTCCGTCCCTGCCTTCACGGCCACGGCCGAATTCACGACGATCACCACTCCCAACACCTGATGGTTCACGGTATTCACGCACTCTTTCGCGTACGTTCAGATCTTCTGCATTTTCGTAATACTTCAGGAACCTGTCGAACTCCATGGCGGCTACTCTTTTCAGAACGTCTTCCTTGGTAACATCAGCAAATTTTTCCTGGAGCATGGGAACGTAAGTTTCATAATCTCCATGGCTGATATCTGCGTTCAGCAACTTCTCCATAAAATGGAAAAACTGTTTGCGGCAAACGTCTTTACCGGTCGGGATCTCATTTTTGTGGAAGGGAACCTGCACCATGCGTTCAATCTGTCTCAGCTTCCCAACCTCACGGCTATGGACAATCGAAATACAGATACCTGTATTACCTGCACGGCCCGTACGACCACTACGGTGGGTATAGACTTCGATGTCATCAGGTAATTCATAGTTGATTACGTGAGATACATCTTTCACATCAATACCCCTGGCGGCTACATCCGTAGCTATAAGCAACTGGATCGTCTTTTCACGGAACTCTCCCATTACCTTATCGCGTTGTTGCTGGGTAAGATCCCCATGAAGGGCATCAATATCATAACCTTCCCGGGTCAGCTTTTCAGCTATTGTCTGGGCATCAATCTTGGTTCTGGTAAAGATGATCCCATAGATCCCTGGGTTGAAGTCAATAATTCTTTTGAGCGTTTCATAACGATGATGCGCAGAAGCAACGTAGAATTGGTGATCAACGTTTTTATTAGCTGTATTTTTTTTGCCAACGGTAATTTCAACCGGGTCCTTCATGTACTTCTTGCTTACCCTCTTAATTTCCGGGGGCATGGTTGCACTGAATAACCAGGTAGCTTCGCGTTTAGGCGTATTGGTCAGAATAAATTCTATATCCTCCTGGAAACCCATGTTCAGCATCTCATCTGCTTCATCCAATACTACATAGCTGATTTGTTCCAGGTTGATTGCCTTACGTTCAATGAGATCGATCAGGCGACCGGGAGTCGCAACAATGATCTGTACACCTCTCTTCAAATCCCTGATCTGCATTCCAATAGATGTACCTCCGTAAACCGCCACTACATGCATGGCGGGCATGAACTTCTTGAATAGTTCAATTTCACTAACTATCTGTATACATAATTCTCTTGTCGGACAGATCACCAGCGCCTGTGGATGTTTTTGTGCAACATCTACGAGCTGAAGCAACGGGAGTCCAAATGCAGCAGTTTTGCCTGTTCCGGTCTGAGCCAGACCCACCAGGTCCTTTGTGCCGCTTAATAATACAGGAATCGCCTGTTCCTGAATTGGTGTTGGGTTTGTAAAACCTAATGCATCGGTTGCCTGAACCAATGTAGGATGTAAACCCAACCCTTCAAATGTCATCATAATTTTAAAAAATTTGGCGCGAAGGTACGATTTTAGTGCCTTACAGCCAGTTTTAGTTTTGATTCGGTTTTTCCTCTTCTCTAATAGTCAGCCAGTTAAGTATGTCTAAACAAAAAATAAAACCCGATTATGACGCAGAAAAATCCGAACAACAAGTTGATAATTCTTCGATATCCTGCACCTAGTTGCTTTTCCAGCCTCTCATGCCGCGTACCTCCCCAAAAAAGCCATCTTGATCCGGTAAATCCCAGGTACAGGGCAAGCAGCCCGAAACCAAGAAAAAATATCGTGTCAAAGTTCCAGCTCACTTCAGGATCCTTTTGATTTTGTTGGCATTTTCGATCAGTTCCTGCAGGTAAGTATAATTTTCCTTCTCCAGGCAACTCTTGAATTTTCTTAGCTGGGTAATGTGTTCATTAAGCACATCGAGCACATTATCCCTGTTTTGCATTAGTATCGGCACCCACATTTCCGGATTCGATTTTGCAAGTCGCACCGTTGACTCAAAACCACCACTGGCGAGTTCGAATATGGCATCTTCCTCGCGCTCCTTTTCCAATACGGTGTTCGCCAGGGCGAATGACGTAATATGCGATATGTGACTTACATAGGCCGCATGAAGATCGTGAGATGCACCATCCATATAAAGTATATGCATACCCAGTGCGCGGTAAAGATTTTCCACAAGGGCTACTGCATCACTATCGCTTTCATCTTTGTTGCAGATCACTGCCGCCTTATCCTGGAAGGCGCCGCGCATCGCTGCTTCGGGGCCACTGTATTCGGTACCCCACATGGGGTGAGTGGTTACAACACGACTCCTCTTTTTATGTCCCCTCACAATATTGATCAGGCTTTCCTTGGTAGAACCGGTATCCATAACTACCTGTTTGTCTACCAGGTCAAGCAAGCCGGTGATCATCTTTTCGGCCGCATTAACCGGTATCGAGATAATAATAAGCGATGACCTGCCAACGGCAGATTCAAGATCGAGTATCTCATCAACCAACCCAAGATCCATAGCCTTTTGTGCATGAACGGGATTATTGTCTACGCCAATAACATGGGTTGCAATTGACTTTTCTTTTAATGCCAACGCCAGTGATCCGCCTATCAATCCTATGCCTATAATGGTGACCTGCATCTTACATTGATTTTTTTATTCGTTCAATCGCAGCATCGATATTCTCTTCCTTACAACATAAACTCACTCTCACATATTTGTCACCTGCTGTTCCAAATATACCGCCGGGTGTAATAAAGACCTGTGCGTCGTATAGCACTTTATCGCTGAGTGTATATCCTGATTCTTCGGAAGCCGGCACCTTTGCCCACACAAACATCCCTGCCTGCCTTTTATCGAATTCACATCCCAGTAAAGTTAAAAGGCCAAATACCTTTTGCCTTCTTTGTGCATACACTTTGTTGAGGCCGGAGTACCATTCTTCCCCAAGGGATAATGCTTTCGCGGCGGCCAGTTGAACAGGAAGAAACATGCCGCTATCCATGTTGCTTTTGAAACGCATCACTTCATTGATCCGGTCTCCATTGCCGACGAGCATGCCTACGCGCCATCCTGCCATGTTCTGCGATTTGCTGAGTGAATTCAATTCAATGACTGTGTGCATTGCCCCGGGAGTGTGCATGATACTCGCGGGTTTATCATTCAGGATAAAACTGTATGGGTTATCATGACAGATCAGTATGTTATGCCTGGTTCCGAAATCAACAATCTTTCTGAAGAGCTGTTCAGAAGGAAGTTTGCCGGTTGGCATCTGCGGATAATTGATCCACATCAGCTTTACCCGGGTCAGATCCGTTTTTTCGATCGCATCGAAATCCGGTTCCCATGCATTAAGTTCCGTTAATTCATACGATATGGCTTTACCCCCCGCAAGCGCAACTGCACTGCGGTACGTGGGATAACCAGGATTGGGCACCAACACTTCATCGCCCGGATCAAGATAGGTCATACAAATATGCATGATGCCCTCTTTTGAGCCGATCAGGGGCAGTATTTCCGATTCCGGATCGAGGTTAACATCATACCACTTACTGTACCATTCACTAATCGCTTTTCTCAGGACCGGTGAACCTTTGTATGATTGATAAGCATGTACCGATGGCTTACTGCTCTCCTCCTGTAATACCTTGATCACCTCAGGATGTGGTGGCAGATCAGGACTGCCAATACCAAGGCTGATGATATTCTTGCCGGCTTTGTTAAGCTCATCTATTTCCCTCAGCTTCTTTGAGAAATAGTATTCGCCGATTCCTTCCAGTCTCCCTGATGTTTTTACCATTGTTATAGTTTGCTTCTGATATTATATAAGGTTATCTCCCTTATCAATGTATTATTTCTATCAATGTATCATTTCAATTTTCTGTTTCAGCTTCAAATGCAAAACTGCATGTTGTTATCCATTAACTAACCACGTTTCCTTTTTTATAGACACCATAGACATTCGTTTCTTCTGTCAGTGGTTTTATTCTTTTGATCACCTCTTCAAACTGATCAATGCTTTCGAATTCCATATCAGCATGGAACGAATATTTCCAGTCGCTCCCTGGTATAGGGAAACTTTGCAATTTACTCAGGTTGATTCCGCCCTCTGCTATTGCAGTCAGCACTCGCGCCAGGCTTCCCCGGGAATGATCCGTATGAAAATTAACCGAAGCTTTATTGGCATCTGCTACCGGGTTCGACATGCCTTCGCGTTGAATGATGAGGAACCTGGTATAGTTCGATTTCATGGTGTGAATATTCGGAGCAATCATGTCGAGATTGAATAACTCGGATGCAAGTTTGGATGCGATTCCGGCGATGTGTTTGCTCCTGTGTTGATGAATATGCTTTGCGCTGAGCGCAGTGTCTTCCGTTTCAACAAGCTTCCAGTTAAATTTGTCGAGGTAAGCAAGGCATTGCTGGATGGCCATGGGGTGCGAATGAACTTCCCGGATATCAGCAATAGTAACGCCGGGATTCACCAGCAGGTGTTGCCGGATCTGCAGATAGATTTCGCCGGTAACCTTCAGGTTGCTTTTCTGAAGAAGGTTATAATTTGGCAGGATGCTTCCGGCTATCGAGTTTTCGATCGCCATTACGCCACCTTCGCTTTCTTTTTTATTACCTGCGATTTTAACTACGTCCCGAAAATTGCCACAGGGTATCACCGTAACATCCTTGCCAAAATATTGCCGGGCTGCCACCTGGTGAAAACTACCTTCATAACCCTGGATCGAAACGCGTGTCTGCATAAACGTATTTAATAAAAAATCCCGGCACTCAGGCCGGGATTCTATGTTGATTGTCAGTTTAATTTTATGATTCAACAAAGCATTCCCGGCTCACTTCTAAAATAGAAGCTAAAATAAAAAAAGAAGAACCGGTATGCTTTCGCTAATAACATGGCATCAAAAATAACAAGTAATCGCAAATAACAAAATTTATTTTGAGGTTAAATTACGGAACCCAAGCCAGGGTGCAGGGATTGAAACCTTGCTGGCGGCTTACTCCAGCCGTTTCATGATCTCCTGGTCAATTTTCTTAAAAAGATGGAATGGCCGGTAAATTCTCCAATTGTCTATTTCCATCAGTTCTATGAAACGGTTTATTTTGGCGCGTTTAAAATCATGTTGGGTTGATTCAGGCATGTTCACACAGGCGATCCATCCGTTTTCATCGGTAACCTCCTCGAACCATTCGTCATAGTAGTCACGGTCCCCGCTATGAAAATTTAAAACGTTTTCTGCCACCAGTATAAACTTAGTGATCCCGAAACCAAAGAATGGATCAATTACTTCGCGCTTGAGTTCCATGATGTCATTTTCAATGGCATCATTCCACTCCCCGATCAGTTCAATGACCATGTAGTGCTCCTCGTAGTCGGCCATCAGGATTTTACAGTAAAGCGTGCGTGACCCGAATTCATCCCATTGGGGATGGATATAGTAGTTGTAGATAGTCTGGCTAAAAACAAATTCAGAATACACCCTTCCATAGAACGGGGATTTTTCATCCTGCTCGCTGGTATAAATGTGTCGCCAGTTATAAAATGGTTCCAGGTCCTGCATGCTGGCAATTTACTTTTTTTGGAATAGGGTTTCCAAATCTTTTTTATTGTGCAGGACCGATGTAATTCAGCTTAATTTTAACGAATCAACAGCCTTTTTTACACTGCCAAAACGGAGTAGTAATTTCTTTGCTTCTTCGTAATCGGACATGCCTGTCTGGTCCATCACCATCCGTGTGCCACGATCAACCAGTTTGCTGTTGGAGAGCTGCATGTTTACCATTTTGTTATCCTCGACCCTTCCGATCTGTATCATCACGGTCGTCGATATCATATTAAGCACGAGCTTTTGTGCGGTGCCGCTTTTCATTCTTGTACTCCCTGTAACAAACTCTGGTCCTACTACAACTTCTATCGGGTAATCTGCCGCTGCAGCCAGCGGCGAACCCTGGTTACAAGCGATAGCACCAGTAGCTATTCCGTTTTTACGGCATTCATTCAGCGCACCGATAACATAGGGGGTTGTACCGCTTGCGGCGATCCCGATCACAACATCTTTTTCGTTCACATCATGTTCTTTCAGGTCCAGCCATCCTTGTTCCCAGCTGTCTTCGGCCATTTCCACGGGTCTTTGAATTGCGCGCTCACCACCTGCGATCAATCCGATAACAAGATCGAACGGCATGCCAAAGGTTGGTGGAATTTCGCTGGCATCCAGGATGCCGAGCCTGCCGCTTGTTCCTGCACCCACATAGAACATACGCCCCCCGGCGAGCATTCTGTCAACTACAACGGCAACAAGTTTTTCAATCTGCGGCAACGCCTTATATACTGCCGCGGGCACAGTTTTATCCTCATCATTGATAAGCTTCAGTATCTGGGATATGTCCATTTTATCCAGATGCCTGTAATTGCTTGACTGCTCCGTCACCTTATTAAAATCATCCATGAATAGCTATTGATATAAAAAAGTTATAGTAAGAAAGCCTGCAAATGTAGTTCCTCATAACCATGGACAAACTAATTCTTATGGTATTCGATTAATCCTTCCATTGGTGCCCGCAGAATTTTACCGAATTCAAATTCATATCCGCTACAAAGTTCGCGAATTACATCTTTGAAACCATAAGCAACACTGCCAACAAAATACATAGGCAGCGTCCAGCTTTCGCCATATTTGCAAAGATGAGTGAAGAAAAAATCATTAAGCCCGTCTTCGATGATATTTTCTATCATATAATGTCCGCGGTTCTCAACCAGGAATAATGTGAATCCCGCAAGATATTTATTGGGAAGCGGATGTTTATATACCTGGTCAAGTATAGCGAGATCGTTTGTATTATATTTAAGATCGAACTTATAACGGAGTTCCTCATCGAAAGTATTATAGAGATAGTATTGTAACACCTTTTTCCCAAGATAGGCACCGCTGCCTTCGTCTCCAAGTACATACCCTAGTCCGGGGCTGTTCTTTTTTATTTTTCTTCCATCAAAATAACAGCTGTTACTACCGGTGCCCAGTATGCTTACAATTCCTTTTTTATCCCCGCAAAGCGCCCTCGCGGCGGCCATGAGGTCCGTAGCCACCTCTATCCGGGCAGCTTTATATACCCTTGAAATGGCTTTTTTAATACTTTTAACATTGTCCGGATTTTTGCAACCGGTACCATAATAAAACACTTCCCCAGGTTCCGTTTTTTTCAGTCCGGGGACCAGTTCAAGTCTCAGCAGGGTTTCGATCTCGTCAGTATTAAGGAAATAAGGGCTGATACCCTGGGTGGAAAAGATCTTTTTTCGCTTATTATCATCTATATAACACCATTCACATTTTGTGGCACCACTGTCTGCGATTAAAATACCCATATCGAACTTTATTTATTGTTTAGCCTGCCGGTGGGCGAAGGTAAAGTTCGAAATTGAGAATTAATTATGAACTTAGCCGCAAATTTTACAAAAACTACCTTCGTCTAGATGAAAAAACTCCAGGTTTGGTTACCATTACTTTTTGCAATAGTAATGATTGTGGGCATGAGAATCGGTTACAGATTACGCGAAAATATTCCTTCAACCCAAGGCTTTTTTGCCTCTTCCAAACGTTCATCGCTACAGGAAGTTGTCGATCTCGTCAACAAAAAATATGTAGATCCGGTAGATACAGATTCCCTGACTGAAGACGCTGTCCAGGCAATGCTGACTCATCTGGACCCACACTCTATTTTTATCCCCGCAGTTCACCTGGCACAGGTAAATGAGGACCTGCAGGGTAATTTTGAGGGAATTGGTGTTGAATTCCTGATTATAGACGATACCGTAAATATCACAAATGTTTCCATCGGTGGTCCGAGTGAAAAAGCAGGTCTTAAAGTTGGTGACAAGTTTTTAAAAGTGGGTGATTCCGCTGTCGCCGGGGTTAAAATCAGTGGCGATAAAATAAAAAAGCTGCTACGCGGCGAACGCGGGTCAGCCGTTAACGCCAGGGTATTACGTGGTAATCAACAGCTATCGGTAACGATCACCCGCGGCACAATCCCACTTTACTCTGTTGACGCCGCTTATCTTGTTGACAACACCACCGGACTCATCCATGTCGGGCGGTTTGCAGGTACAACTTATCGTGAATTCATGTATTCGCTGGAGAAACTGCAAAAGTTGGGTATGAAGAATTTGGTTCTTGACCTAAGGGGCAATGGCGGAGGTATACTGAATGAGGCGGTTAATATGGCTGATGAGTTCCTTGACGGGGATAAGCTGATTGTTTATACACAGGGCGATAAGCAACCAAGAATTGATTTTAACAGCAAAAGGCCGGGCCTGTTTGAAGCCGGCAACCTGGCGATCCTGGTAGACGAGGGCTCTGCATCCGCGAGCGAGGTGTTGGCAGGCGCAGTGCAGGACTGGGACCGGGGTACGATCATCGGAAGGCGCACATTCGGCAAGGGACTTGTGCAGGAACAGTATAATCTAAGTAATGGCGCGGCACTCCGGCTCACGGTAGCCCGTTATTACACACCCGCCGGACGCAGTATTCAAAAATCATATGCCGCAGGCAGGGCCGCTTACCAGGACGAGGTTACCGGTCGTTTTCATAATGGCGAGGTGATACATGCAGACACCCTCAAAGCCGCATTTGGCAAGCCATACAAAACCAAAGGCGGGCGCACTGTTTATGGCGGGGGCGGAATAACGCCGGATGTGTTTGTACCATTTGACACAGCGGCTTTTTCACCGGCCCTGGGTTCACTTTTTTATGACGGAAAATTCACGCGTTTCATTTATCAGTATTATATGGAGCGGCAGGATTATTTCAACAAATTTAAAACGCCAGCGGAATTCGCTTCCGAGTTCAGGGATTCGACCGATGCGTGGAACCACCTCGTCACCTTCATGAAAAACGAAAAGGTGAATGTTGAAAACCTGCCGGCGGCGGACAGGCGCGAAGTTCAGAAAAGAATTAAAACCTGGATGGCGCGCCAACTATGGAGAATGCAGGGATATTATGAAGTTCACAATCAGTACGACCAGGCCGTTATCCGCGCGGTTGCCGAAGTCAAAAAACAACCAGCCTCCTGAAGGATTGATGAACCCCGTTAACTGCCTTATACCTCCTTGAGTGTTGCTGCCTGCATTTTTCCAAGACAAAAAACCAGGCCCAGGTAACCAAATGGAACAAACATCAGTAAATCGGAAACATGCGCTATCCATTCAACGCGGGGAATGCGGCTCAATGGAAACGTTATCCCGGAAATGCTGATCAGTACTCCGGCCCATGAAGGCACTGCCTTCGTTCTCACCAGCACGATACCCAGCACCAGCAGACTGAAAGGGAATATGGGTCCTGACCAGAACAACAGTATCCCGGCAATCGTCGGAAATGCCGCAAGTTCCTCCAGATAGTGTGTATGTGTTCCCCCATAAGCGCCATACTGGCCATCCTGCCACAAAAAAGTGGATATACCAAACAGCAGTGGACCGCAAATCATGGAAATCCCTCAGGTAATGCGGTTGATCCTGATAGTCTCATGCATATAATCGTGTTTTGGTGAGGATTAGGTTATCATTGCCTGGTAAGACAGAATCAACATGATTGTTGATTAATCAAGTTCAATACGGCAGCGTTCATTTTTCAGCACCTCCATAGATTTTTCTATCTCGAAAGAAGTCTTAAGTCTTTTGGACTCTGCTGCATAAAACCTGTTCAATTCTTTCCTGTTATGGGCCTGGTAAAAACGTCTTACCTGTTCCGCTGTTTTTAAGGTTAGCGCCGGAACCTGGAACGGTTGATTATGCTCATCCATCGCGATCATCGTGAAATAGCTCGTATTCGTATGTTTTATTGTGCCGGTCTTTACATTTTGAGAAGTCACCCTGATACCCACCACCATCGAAGTTTTACCGACATGGTTTATGGAAGCATATAAGGAAACAAGCTCGCCGACTCCAACGGGAGCGAGGAAATTTATATCATCTACCGAAGCTGTTACACAATAGTTTCCCGCATGTTTAGCAGCACATACGTAAGCTACCTTATCCATCAGGCTCATGATAATGCCTCCATGTATTTTGCCGCCGAAATTGGCATAGGCCGGGATCATAAGTTCTGTAAGGGTGGTTTGTGATTCTTCTACTGTTTTGAATACATCCATAATTATGACTTAAGGAGGAAGCAAATTAAGAAAAACGAAACCCGGCGGCCAGGGTATTTTTTCGGGTCTCCAAAATCAAACCCGGATCCTGCAAATTGAATCCGGGTGAACTTTCTTATGGCAAAGTATTTTGGGAGAGATCTTAAACAGTTCTTACTTCCCTGTCGAGCAACTCTTTCTTTTCAATCCGGTAGGAAGCTATCAGACCAAGACCACCGAAAATGGCTATCAGGGCAAAATAGAGGGTTGGGTTTTCTTCGCCATCGATCACTGCGACACTCAGATCAGCAATATAGGCTACCAGCAGGCCCATTCCAGCGCCGATCAGCAACAGCCCCCATTTAAGATTAAGGTAAGGAACCGGCCGGTTGGCATATTGTTTAGGGTTCATTCCTTTGTCAATCATCGCCAGGTTCTGACGTGTTCTCAGGTAAACTATTCCAAAAACCATTGCAAAAAATCCAGCAAACATTACTATTGGTACTAACTCGGTCATAAAACTATAATTTTAAAATGTTAAGGGTAAGGTTTCAAATTATCTGACTACAGCTTAGATCCCGGGGTTACAGCTTTCTCCAGATTTTTTTTTCACCGTTCTGTTTTCTTCAGAACAACCATATGACTACCACCGGAAGTGGCAGGTTACAGGTTATCAAAAACTATTTTCCCGGAATCAAAATCCAGGTCTTCGACTACCAGTCTGTTTAGTGATACAGGGAAAAAATGTAATTTTCGGTCGCAAACAACTTGTTTTCCGGCGTGACTGGGGCTTTGCCAGTGATGTTCGCCGTGAAACGCCGGTTTGCTGTAACCTGCTTTCAAAATGAGCGTCTTACTACAATAATGAATTCGGGACCGACAGATACGGAGATAATCGAAAGGACCCTTGCCGGAGATACCCGGATCTTTTCTGAACTGGTGAAACGATACCAGAATTTCGTTTTCACCATTACGCTTAGATATACCCCTAACCGTGAGGACGCGGAAGAGATTGCCCAGGATGCGTTTATAAAGGCCTTCAAGTCTCTGGCCAGCTTCCGCGGCGAGTCGAAATTCAGTACCTGGTTGTACACCATTACAACAACTTCGTGTCTCAGCTACCTGAGAAAAAAGAAGCTGGATATTCGCTCGCTGGACAATGAAAAGGTGATGGCAGTAGTGGAAAACCAGGATTCAGGCATGAGCGCAAATCAAATGGAAACAAAGTCACGGCAGGCAATGGTGAATGAGGCCATCCAACTGCTGAGTGCTGATGATGCAAATATCCTCACCTTATTCTATAAGGGCGAGCAGAGCCTGGAGGAAATCAGTGTGGTTATGGGTATCGAAGCAAATGCAGTGAAAGTGAGACTACATCGGGCGAGGGCGAGGTTAAAGGAAAAGATGCAGACGCATTTCAGACAGGAAGTAAGAGACATGCTAAATTAGACAACCAAAAATTCATTTTATGCACACTGAAGAAAATATTGAGGCGAAGATCTGGGACTATATTGATGGCAACCTAACCGTCGATGACAAATCCTTTGTGGAAAATCTTGTGCGCACCAACCAGGCATGGAAAGAGAAATATGCTGAGTTGCTCCAGGTTCACAGCCTGATGCAGGAAAGCTTTGAACTGGACGAACCATCCATGAGCTTCACAAGGAACGTAATGGAAGAGATCACCAGGTTACAGATAACTCCGGCTTCAAAAAAATACCTGAATCAAAAGATCATCTGGGGCGTTGGTGGCTTTTTTATTCTCACCTTGATCGGATTTCTTATTTATGCTTTCAGCCAGGCTACCTGGACCAGCGATACAAAATCAATCTTACCGTTCAATCTCGAGTCTATGAACTACGGGAAACTGGTTAACAGCAATTACACCAATATGTTCCTTATGGTAAATACTGTTTTAGGATTGATGTTACTGGACATGTACCTGGGATCGAAAAAGAAAAAACTTCGCCAGGCTTAATTAAACAGAAACTTCTTTAAACAGCGACTTCCTTAAACAGCGACTTCCTTAAACAGCGACTTCTTTAAACAGAGACTTCTTTAAACAGAGACTTCTTTAAACAGGGACTTCCTTAAACAGTGACTGCCTTAAACACCGGCTAAATTAAACGAGGTGAGTACCCGCAGGGTGCTCACCTCTCTTTTTGTCCTGAAGAACTTACTTAAGTAATTCATCAAGGTTATCCAGGGCTGAACTGAAGCCCTGCTCAAAGCCCATATCCATGATCTGTTTGATATCTGCTTCTTTCTGAAAAGAAATTTCGACAGTCAATTTCGTACCTCCCTCCTTTGATTCAAATAAATTCTTCCACGACATTTTTGGCATTTCGTCGTTTGGTGTGCCATTCTCATCACAAAAAGAATCAATCGCCTCATAACTTGTTGTTGGCTTGATATTATTGAATTCAACCTTTGCCCAGATCCTTTGATTATCCGGTCCTACCATCGCATAAAGCCAGTATCCGCCTTCCTGGAAATTCATTTTTTTTGTCTCAGCCTTCCATGGTTTCGGAGCCCACCATTGATCTAACAATTCGCTTTCGGTCCAGGCTCTCCAGACTTCAGCGGGCGCAGCATCAAAAGTGCGCGTGATGACTACCTTCTTATTGGCTACATCTTTTACGATCTGCATCTGATTTTTTGTTTCCATGTTATTTTGATTTGATTTTTTTCAAAACATCATCAAGTTTGCTGAACCGATCTTCCCATTGGCTCCTGAATTGCTCCAGCCAGTCGTCCACGACTTTCATTTTTTTTGCATTGAAATGATAATAAATTTCTCTTCCCTGTTTTTTCTCTTCCAGCAGTTCGCATTCAGACAGGATCCTGATGTGTTTAGATACTGCCTGCCTTGTGCAGTCAAAATGTTCAGCAATGGCATTCGGTGTCATCGCCTGAATAGCGATCAAACTTAAAATAGCGCGACGCGTGGGATCCGCTATCGCCTGGAAAATATCTCTTCTCATAAAATGGAACAGTTGGTCAATAGTTTAGCAACCGTTCAGTTGCAAATATAATTGCAACCGATTAATTGCACAAATTTATTTTGTTCATTAGAAAGTGATGAATTTTGCCGGGGAGATGGATGCTCTGCTATTGAAAATCACGCAGATTGCTTCTTCTGGGAGGTATGTGAGACAACCTGGCCGCTTGTTTTAGTGGTTACGAGGGCTCTCCGTATTTCAACTTCTTCTTTTTTTCTCAGCACTAATAAATGCTCAAGGATAGCAGACAGGAAAATGATCATACCAAGCATCTCCATCATTCCTCTACACTGATGATGAGGGCGTAGTTCAGGTCGGACCCAAAGGCGTGCTGATATTTTCCGCCGACCGATTCTAATCCAAAGGCACCCCCGGCATACATACCACCTGCGATCAAAAATTTCGTTCTGCTCTTCGGAGGGAGTTTTAGCAGGAATTTCAGGAAAAACATCAGGACCGCTGTTGCCAGGAAAAAGTAAGGAACAACCCAGGCATAATAAGAATAACCATCTCCTTCGGGCCAGATGTCTTTAAAACGATTATGATTTGCAATCTCATGAATACTGAAAACCTTATCAAAAAATAAGAATAGTGTTACCGCGAAAAGCGCTTTCCAGTAGAACGACAGCGACCCTTGGCGCCGGACCTCAAATTGCGCAACGTGCCAAAGCAACACCGCGCATAATAATATCAAAACGCCCGAAAATAAAGTGGGCAGGTTTCTCTCGTCGTCAAAGTAAAACATACTGATCATTCCGTGCAGTGACAGGTGCCCGAGACCAAATCGCATGAAAACCATAAACAAATGGAAGCCAAGTAGAACAGCTAAAATGACCATCAGCTTTCGTGTAACATTTTTTCTGGATAGAAGCAAGAAGTTTTCGTTAGTAGGTAAAAAAATAGAAAAGGACAACCACTGCGATTGTCCTTCCCGGTTAGACCAAAGAGATGCGAACGAAGACGTTGCCATCAAAGTCATTTTGGTTAAAAGTTCATTAAATTGACCCGTTCCGGGTAATTTCATGATCGCGTGCAGCTATTCTTCCTTTATGGTCTGGATGGGATTAATCCTGGCCGCACTTAAGGTGTGGGCTGCTACCGCTAACCACCCAATGATCAAGGTGACAACCCCCGCACCTGCGAACAACCACCAATCTAGCGGTATAGTATAAGCGAAATTGGAAAGCCAGCCGCTCACCGCCATATAGCTAAGAGGCATGGCGATAATAACAGCTGTTAAAATCATCTGCATAAACTCAGCGGATAATAAACGGATCACCCCCAGTTCGCCGGAGCCAAGAATTTTCCGGATGCCTATTTCTTTACGCCGTCTATGGGCAGTAAATACAGCCATGCCGAATAGTCCGAGACAAGAGATGATAATGGCTATAGCAGCAAAATATTTGGAGAGCACAGATACCCTTTTTTCCGCGACATATAATTCCTGGTAATCCTCGTCGATAAATCTATAATTGAAAGCCAGCCCGGGATTGCGGGATTGCTGAAATTTGTGAAGCCTGGCGATTACTTCACTTTGTTTTTCTGCAGGTAATTTAACCAGCATCGTATTGCCCCTGGGTTCAAGGCGGATAACGCATGGCTTAATCTGTTTATATAGAGATTCAAAATGGAAATCGTTAACAACACCAATGATTTCTTTTTCCCCGCCCCAGAACGTTACTTTTTTTCCTATGGGATCCTTCAACCCCATAAGTTGAATTGCCTTTTCATTGAAAATTACTTTCGATTCCTCGTTGGTATGGTTTCGCGAAAAACCACGACCCTGCGAGAGACGGATGTTTAATGTTTCTATGAAATTATATCCCGTTTCCAGGTTAGCAAAACCCATCTTCTCATCATCGTTACCTTCCCTCCAATCAATACCACTAAACTCTCCGTGGTCACCGGTGAGATTGTGACCCCCGGCATTTGTGACACTGATAACACCAGGTATTTCTTGTATCTCTTTCAGAAAGGTTTCCAATTTTTGTTGAAGTTCACCACCAGTTTCAAAAAATTTGTCATCGTTTTTGCCATCGACCTGCATCTGGAAATGAATGATATTCTCACGATTGAAACCAAGATTTTTAGATTGAACAAAAGCGACCTGGCGGTAGACAACCAGCACAGAAACGATAAGTATCATAGAAAGGGAAAACTGGAACACAACCAGTCCTTTCCGGGCCCACAACTCTCCTATCGACCCCTTGAGTTTTCCTTTGAGTACCAGGGAAGGTTTAAAGCCCGACAAATAAAGTGCAGGGTAACTTCCGGCAACCAGCCCGGTGAAGACAGTGAGGCCGACCAGCGAGAAGATCAGCTTGTTATCCGGTGAAAAAGACAACCGGCGTCCCACGATCTCATTAAAGCCGGGAAGAAATAATAACACAAGTCCGACAGAGAGGATCAGAGAGATAAATGTTATTGAAAGAGATTCGGCAAGAAACTGAAAGATGATACCATTACGACCTGCACCAATTGCTTTTTTTATTCCGACTTCTTTCATCCGCGCAGAGGCTCTGGCCGTAGAAAGATTCATAAAATTTATGCAGGCGATCAACAGGATGAAAACCGCAATTATTGAAAATAAACGCACATATTCAATCCTTCCGCCCGACACCTGGCCATTCTCATATTTATTGAAAAGGTATCTGTCTGAATATTTTTGAAGAAAAAGGGTATTCTTTGTTTCCTTTTGTTTTGACCTTAGAAAATTTTTAATCATATCATCCAGGTCTGCGATCTGCGTATCTTTCCTGAGCAACACAAATGTGCTGGGATCACTATTACTCCAATTAAGCAATCCCGGGCGTTTTGCGAGAAAAAGGTCATAATTGAATATCAGGTCAAATTTCTCATTTGAATTTGCAGGCTGATTCTTAAATACACCCGTGACCTGGTATTCGCCATCAAAGTCCGAATGATGCCAGGTTATGGTTCTTCCAATAATGTCATTTGTGGAATTAAATATTTTAGTTGCCAGTTCCTCGGAGATGGCAATATTGTTGTTACCAGTGAACAATGCTTTTTTATCACCGCGGATAAATTCACAGGTGAATATGTCGAAATAATTTTTGCCAACAAACCCGGGTTTGGCAGTTAACCGGGTATCGTTGAATGTCAGTATGCCATCATCGCCAAACCATTGAGAGGGAATAACCGAAGTAGTATATTCAAATTCCGGTCTTTCACTTAACAGGGCTTCAGCTAATAAACCAGGGGTTGGTTCTATGGTTTCGATGGTTCCATCACGATGATTGAGATTTTGTAAAACCTGGAAAATTCTGCTATCATTCTTATTGTTCCTGCCAATATTCAATTCGCTTTTCACCCATAGAAAAATGAGAATAACACAGGCCAGACCGGTGGAAAGTCCTGTGAGATTTATAAAGAAAGAACCTTTAAATTTCCTGGAGTTACGATAACCAAGTACCAGGAAATGCTTTAACAGGTCTTGAAAGAAAAGCGGTCGGGGATTTAGCTTTGACGATGTTTCGCTCTTTCTTACGGTTTTTGTTTTGCGGGACAAAGGATTAATCAGGCTCATGACATCCCGCACGTATCGCCTTTTAGCTTCTTTTTTCCCGAGTGTCTGAACCCTCGCAATGAAAAGCTCATCGAGGTCTCCCTGAACTTCTTCGCGTGAATATCCAGTACAGAAACGGTCGACTAACCAGGCCGCCCATTTCGGCGGTTTTACATTGCTTTTATTGTTTTCGCTGACGTTCATGATCAGGCGGTTTTTGGAATGAGTTTCCACATCTGGTTTCTTATCTCATGAATCTCACCAAGTGCTGCGCGACCGGCGGCAGTCACTTTATACAGTCTTTTTCTTCTTCCCCCGCGGATTGGCGTCGCGCTTGCTTCAGCCATCTCTGAATTAACAAGGCCCTTTTCCGCCAGTCTTGTCAACGAAGAATGCACGGCACCTAAATTTACCGGTCTCTTGAGTTGTTTTTCCAGTTCCTCCACAATAGAAGCTCCGTAAGCTGCTTCATGGCGAACGGCAACAGCCAGCAGAACTACTTCTTCGAACTCTCCAAGGTATGTTCCCTTCATATTTGCATGATAAACGAACAGTAAATGTATTTGTATTATAAATGTATAACAAATAGAAATACCAGATACCTTTTTTTGTTCCAATCGTATTCACGGGCAAAATAATGCTGGCCTGAAGCTAAAATTTTTCCAGCGTGATAACGTACCGCATTGGGGTATTGATTTCAATTTGTTCGGGAGATTTCCAGGTTATAGCGGATGGTCGGCAAGGATGAACGGATTGCAGCATACAGGCTCCCAGCATGGTCCTGAAAGCGCCACCCCACTGGTCTTCTGCAACCAGGGTGGAATGATGGGTGCCAAAGGTTATCGAGTCACGAGTATTTACCGTGAGCACTCCGTTACTAATAGTGTTTTTCAATGTTTTACCGGTAAAGGTGTTACCGCTGAATACCAGGAAGACTTTGCCATCGGAACCCGGCGGTGGTGTAAGCATCGTGGAAGGTTTATCCAGTACAGCTGTCATTTTCCAGCGGCCATTTAATCCATCCTGCCTGGCGCCACTGGTGTTATTTTCTTTTTTGCAGCCATAACAGGTGACAGCCAGCAACAACAAAACAAAGCTGATCCTGGGCATAAGTTTTTTTTGGTCTGACAACCAGGTTGAGTAAATCGTTGCAGTCAATGCAAGGATTGATATTGAGATCAACGCAACTCAGCAATTCAGTAGTCAACGCAACTCATTGCATGTTGCGATCATATCAGCGGATTTAATTTAGAAACGGCTGGTTCACCCGGTTGCCCTGCGCATAGCCAGCGTTGCCGGTCCGCTTCCTGGTGGTCATTGATCGGCCTGGTTATTTTTGCACCATCAGCGTAATATATAACTGTCATTACCTCCCTCGTGACCGGGGAGTTGTTACCCGGGGCGGAATGGAGGGTCCATCCGTAGTGAAAGCTCGCATCTCCGGCTTTCATTGTTGCAGGGCGGGTGACCCTGTACCCTTTCCTGGTGATATGTTCATTCAATTCTTTTTCAGACTCATCAGAGATCGCTACGTTCTTGACGGCACCCTCTTTATGTGAGCCTGAAGCAAAGGTCAGCATGCCCATTTCGACGGTAATATCTACAAGGGGCATCCACATAGTTACAGTTGCCTCGGTATCAAGCGGCCAATAGTACTGGTCCTGGTGCCAGGGGGTGAATCCCCCACCCGATTCTTTATAAAGCGCCTGGTCATGGTATAACCTCACCGCAGGCACACCGAGCAGCTGTGCAGCAACACTGGCAAAACGTTTGGCCAGCGTAAAGGACTTAACGGCTTCGTCCACTTCCCACAGATTCATGATTTGCAGGAAGGCTCTGCCGTATGTATCGCGCTCTTCCATCTTACGTTTTTCTGTATTGTATTTGTATGCTGCGTCGTTTATGGCAGACCGGTAGGCGCCGCATTCGTCCTTGTCAAGCAATCCCTTTATCAGGACATGACCATCATTTCTGAACTGTTGTTTAAGGCTTTCCTCAACATATACAGTATTATTTAAGGAAGGAAGCGTAAGATAATTCATATGGCAATTTTATGGTGAGCAATACAGACCAGGATTAGTCTCTCAGCCTAACCGGGCAGATAAGGTACAAATATTTTCCAAATTCTGAAATAGGTTAACGCGTTGGTGGATAAATGCAAACAGAGATAGTGGTTCCTTCACCGGGTTGGGACCTGATAGTTAACTGCCCATCGATCGATGCAACCCGTTCCCTGATTTCCCGGATAGCAGCTGACTCTCCCCGCGCCTGCATTTGGAACCCCGGCCCGTTATCATATATGGAGAGGCAGATGCAGTCGTTCTGCATGTTGATCGCTATTCTGACGAGGGTCGCTTCGGCATTATAAAGAACATTAGCCAGTGCTTCCTGCGAGATCCGGAAAAGATCAAGTTTTATTTCATGTGACAGGAATTCCGTGTCCGCGTTGCCTTCATAGTCACAACTGATACTGTGAAGAATACTGAATTCATTGCTTAACCATTTAAGCGTCTCATCGAGCCCAAGTTTTTCAAGCATGTCAGGGCTCAGGGAATAGGAAAGTTTCCGTATTGATCCAATAAGGTCTTCAGCGATCGCAATAACTTGTTCAAGCCTCGTTTTGGATGCAGGAGGTAAAGATGGAGTGTTTTTATTTATCCAATTCAGATCAACCTTTACGATTGAAGCCAGTTGTGCCAGTTCCTCATGTAACTCATTAGCCAGCTTTTTCCTTTCATTTTCCTGGCTATACTTAAAGTGGGTAGCAAGACTTTTAAATTTTCTGACATTGTCTTCCACCTGTTGTTCAGATAGTTTTCTTAGTGTGACGTCTTTGGCTATCGCAAACACCAGGTCTTTTTCCGGGATAAAAATGGAGGTCCAGTGTAGCCACACCACTGAGCCATTTTTAGTAAGATACCTGTTCTGGAAATTGGTAAGTGGCTCGCCTTCCAACATATTGAACCGCGTTTTCCTGGTAATTTCTTTATCATCCGGGTGAATAAAAGTAGCAATAGGGACAGCCATTAATTCTTCGCGGCTATATCCGAGACAGGCCGGAACCGCGTGATTGACATGACGAAAAAAGCCTTCTCTGCTGGCGATACAAACAAGATCTGGAGTGAGGTCAAAAAAATGAAACAAATCAAACGCTGAGTTCCTCAGGTCAGTCATAAATGGTGTTAGTTCGGTTTGACCCGAATCTACTAAAAACCTCCAAATCCTTGCTTTTTTGTTTACAATTCAATAAGACAAAGTCTGCAATATTGATAAATAGAAACAACTAGATGATCACAATGCCAAAGGGCCACATACTATAGATATCACCCCCGGAGCAATGCCGGATTGAGTTTCCCGGAAACTTTTTTTTTAGAAATATTCATTCAGGATAGGGGTCAGTAAAAATCTTTCCGTAATAACTATCAGAAGATTGTTTATTATGGATAAATCCGCGCTTCATAGATTTTTTCTCAACGAAAGTTCACCTGCTGAAAGACAGGAGGTAATCAGCTGGTTGTTGAATCCACAGAACGACCTGCTGATCAAGATCTGGATGAAGGACAACTGGGACCTCATTTCACCCACAGACACCGAAAAGGAACCGGGTGAACTGGATGCCCAGAAGATGTGGAATGATCTGAGTGAAAAGCTTTTTGACCGTGAAGTGCCTGCAATTGGTATTGCCGAGGCTCCGGTAAAAAATATTCCTGCAAGGGCCACGGGAACCCGGTGGATTGCTGCAGCGGCTTGTCTGATCTTTGCCCTTGGCTTTTTTGTCTATAGTTACCGGCAATCAATTTTATACGTCAGCTACGAAACTCGTTTTGGAGAAGTCAGGGAATTTAACCTGGGTGATGGAAGTCATGTTGTACTTAATGCCAATAGTCGCCTGCTTGTCCCCCGATGGGGCTTTACCAAAGGTGACCGAAAAGTTGAGTTAGAGGGAGAAGCTGCGTTTGATGTAACGCATATGGTCAATCATCAAAAATTTCTTGTTACTACCAACAGCCAGTTGAATGTTGAGGTACTGGGTACTGAATTCCTGCTGTATAGCCGTAACCAAACAAATAAAGTGATTCTGAAAGAAGGCTCGGTTAAGGTCCGGTTTAAGGATGAACAACGTGAGCCGGTCCTGATGAAACCAGGTGATGTGGTGACGGCTGACAAAACGGGATCACTCTCTGTAAAACACCAGCAACCTATCAGCAATCTTGTGAAATGGAAAGATCATCGGTTCATATTTGATAGTACTACCCTGAATGAAGTGATAACGCATATCAGTGATTTCTTTGGTGACACTATTATAATAAGTGGCAAAATGACCGGTAATAAAACCGTAACCGGTTCGTTCGGTGCAACCTCTGCACTTGAGGCATTGACCATAATAGCTGAGATCTACAATCTCGAAATAGAACAAACTACCAGGAAAATAATTTTAAGAGAAAAGACTCCTGTATTTAAAACGCAATAACCCTTAGATGTGTACTGAGTTCGTTTAATGTAAATGCTGATTAGAAAAGCAAAACGATTGATTATGAAAAAGAAAAGCCTGCACTTAAGATTGCCATTTATCACTGTTTTGGCATTTTTCCTTTTGCCACAACTTATTACTGCCCAGTATCTGGCTGCCAACACCAGGCAAAACCAGTACAATCAAAATAAAAATGCCAGCCTTCATTTACGTGAGGCCATTTTTCAGATCAGGAAAACTTACAGTGTAGACATTGTATTCGATGATAAGCTGGTGAATGGCCTTACCGTAAAAGCTGAAGCCCCCTGGGCCGCTTCATCCAATGCAGAAGAAGCGCTTACGAGGCTGCTGAAAGACTTCCAATTGAAGTTCAGGAAAGTGAAGAAGGACACTTATATCATTATTGTGTCCGGTGATAGTAAAACGCCCCGCGTTACATTTTCAGAATATGATTATAGTGAAATGAAAACTACTCTGACGGGAAGCGAACCTATAAACAACGACAAGGCAATCACAGAAAGTGTCAGGTATAGAAATCCTCTTGCCATCACTATCCGCGGAATAGTATTGGGAGAAAAAGGGAATCCACTGTCGGGAGTAAGCGTGACTATCAAGGGAACCCTTACCGGGACTACCACTGACACTTTAGGTCGTTTTTCTATAGAAGCGAATAAGGAAAGTGATATACTCGTCTTTTCTTATGTCGGATATGAATCCCAGGAAGTAACCCTAACCGGCCCAATCACGAATCTGACGATAGAATTGAAAAGTCTCACCAGTTCTCTTGGAGATGTAGTGGTGATCGGTTATGGTACAGCCAAAAAGAAAGATCTTACCGGGGCCGTTGCGAGAGTAAATATAGAAGACACAAGACTTCAGCCAAATATGAATGCAGCGCAGATCCTGAGAGGTACAACCGCCGGTGTACAGATGTCTGATAATGGACGCCCGGGACAGGCGGGCAATATCATTATTCGTGGTATTAACTCCATCTCCGCCAGCAATAGCCCTTTGATTGTATTAGATGGTATAATGTATGCAGGTGGCAGTTTGTCCGATATCAATCCGGGTGATATTGAGTCGATCGACATTTTAAAAGATGCAAGCTCCACAGCAATTTATGGTTCGCTGGCAGCAAATGGTGTCATTGAGATTACTACCAAGAAAGGAAAATCTTCCAAACCGAGATTTACAGTCAACTCTTACTACGGCGTGAGTGACTATGCGTATAAACCGGATCTGTTAACTGCAGACCAATACCTCGCTGCCAGGAAAGACGCGGAAATTGCAGAAGGTGGCCCCGTTCCTTTTCAGCCCATTGAACAAAAAAATATTGCCGCCGGAATTTCTATTGACCCATTCGAAGAAATAAAACAATATGCGCCAATGTCAAATTTTGAAGTAGGCGTCTCAGGTAAAGCAGACAGGGTGAACTACTTTTTTTCCGGGGCAAGATCGAGTGCTAAATCGCCGGTGATAGGAGACAATTTCACCAGGATTTCCACGCGTTTAAATCTTTCTGTAAACGCTACAGACTGGCTGAAAATCGGTATTAATTCAGGTTATTCATCCAGGGATAATTCAGGGGTAAGAGCCAACCTTGAAGCTACTACTTATTTAAGTCCTTTTGCAAGCCTCTATCTCGATGACGGTGTTTCGCCAAGACCATTACCGCAGGACCTCGGTTTGGTTTCCAACCCTATCCTGGGTCCAACGCTGAACGAAGCCAAATCCATTACAAATGTTTTGTTTACCAATGCTTACGCAGACGTAAATATCTACAAAGGGCTCTCATATAAATTAAATGCGGGATATACAAGAACCGACTCCAAACAATTCGGCTATAACAATTCTTACGAGCCCTTAAACCGATTGGGATCTGGCTCAAAACGAAATGGTGAAAGTCAGAATGTGACCGTTGAAAACATCCTGAAATATAAGAAGCTGATTGCAAAAGATCACGACCTTGACTTAACGCTGCTTTACGGTATCTATGAACTTACAAGCCAATTTTCTTTCTTGTCGAGCCAGAATATTTTCAATAATGCACTTACCTACAATTCACTTCAGATAGGTGATAGTTACAATATTCAAACCGGGGCAGCCGAGAATAAACAAAATTCAGCGATGGCGAGGCTGGGATACGCTTTTAGAAGTAAATATTTATTAACGCTGAGCGTTAGACGGGATGGATACTCAGCCTTTGGTGCCGGCAACAAATATGGTGTTTTCCCCGCTGTAGCAGTGAGCTGGAACGTTAGTGATGAAGATTTTTTCAAAAATGTTAATAAAATTGATTTTCTAAAACTTCGTGCGTCATGGGGAAAGAATGGAAACCGTGGCGTTAGCGAATATTCTTCACTTAGCCAGGTAGGTCAATCAAATTATGTTTTCGGCGACGGTAGTGCATCCACTGTCGGTTTGTATACAACAACCCTGGCCAATCCAAACCTGGGTTGGGAGACCACCGAGAGCTTTAATTTCGGAGTAGATGTCCAGGCCTTCGCGAACAGGATCAATTCTTCGATCAACTTTTATACTGCCAATACAGTTGATTTGTTGTTGAACCAGACTATTCCAAACACTAATGGCTTCGAATCGTTTTTAAGAAATATCGGGCAAACGAAAAACTATGGACTTGAAGTGGATCTCAAAACCGTAAACATCCGCAAGAACAAGTTCAGCTGGAGTACCAATCTTGCCTTTTCATTCAACAGGAATAAGATTGTAGCCCTGACCGGAAGAGATGTTAATAAAGACGGGATTGAGGATGATGACATTGCCAGCGGATGGTTCATCGGTCATCCCCTGGGTGCTAATTTTGATTATGTTTTTGATGGTATTTTTCAAAAGGGTGATGATTTTTCTTCCATTGCTGGTGCCAAACCAGGTGATATCAAATTCAAAGACATAAGCGGTCCAAATGGTGTCCCCGATGGCATTATTACCTCTGCCGACAGAACGGTAGTCAATAGTAACCAGGCAAAATACAACCTTGGGATAACCAATATCCTTTCATACGGAAATTTCCAGTTTTCATTTGTGTTTAACACCAGACAAGGTGGTTTTAGTCCTTTCTCACTATCAAACCCTGGCAGCAACTTTTATGACCAGGCAAACTTTTTGGACCTGCCTTACTGGACACCTGAAAATCCTATCAACACTGCAGCACGCATTAATTATCGCAACCCTCTGGGTTATGGATTTTATGGTGACAGAAGTTTTGTGAGGCTGCAGGATGTTTCGCTTTCATATAATCTCCCGGAAAAATTGCTGAAAAATGTAAAGATGTCGGCTCTACAGGTATACGTAAGTGGTAAAAACCTTTATACCTGGACAGACTGGAAAGGATGGGATCCCGAGTATGGAGGAGGTGGAAGAAGCCCTGGAAATAATGGGCCATTGCTGAGGACATTTGTAGCCGGATTAAATATTTCATTTTAAATGCACCTGATTATGAGAAACAGAAACAAATTACAGCTGGCGTTTATTGCCATCGCCATATTTAGTTTTTCCTGCGGTAAAGACTACCTGGATGAAGTTCCTTTGGATCGGTTCAGCCCGGAAAACCTGCTCACCAATAAAGCGGGTTATGATGCGGCTGTTGTAGGATTGTATGAAGGCGCGCGGCAGGAACATATTATCGCTTCCAACAATTTTGAATACATGACGGTGGGCACCGATTTAACCCAATGGGGAAGAAACGATTCGCGTGGAAATAAAGATTACACCCTGCTTAATCCGAATCTGGACGCCACGATTATTTACTGGGACTGGGCGTATAAACAAATGATTGTACGGGCAAACCTGATCCTCGAAGATATTGACAACCCCGATTTACCGATTGATACGGATGCACGAAACAATATAAAGGGACAGGCATTGTTTTTCAGGGCATATACCTATAATTTCCTGGCAAATATTTATGGCGGTGTTCCAATTGTGGCAGAAAGGATCGTTGAACCAAAATTTGATTTTGTACGTAGCTCCCGATTAGATGTACTAAAGTTTGCAGCTAAAGATCTGGAAGAAGCTGTTCAGATTTTACCTACTACCGTGCCCGATGGCAGAATACCCAGGGCCGCGGCCTATCACCTGCTGAGTGAAATTTATATTTCCATCGGAATGGAATCCAGGGATGCAACCAACTATGACAAGTCTATTGCGGCTGCATCAAAAGTTATCAGTAAAGAAGCCGGCGATTATGAGATCATGACCACAAGGTTCGGAGCCAATGCCTCAAAACCGGGCGATGTTTTCTCTGATGTTTTTGCAGACGGACAGATCAACAAATCGAAAGGCAATAAAGAAGTAATGTGGGCGTGGCAGTTTGAAAATTTCACCGTTGGCGGAAGTTTCAGTGCAACCTCCGGTAATAATAGTATAAGATATTGGGGACCCGAGTATGACCGTCTTCGCTCCCCGGCTAATTTTGCATGCCTGCCGAATGATAGTTTAGGCCGTGGAATTGGCGTTAACTCTCCCACAAACTATCTTAAGTATGATGTCTGGAGTTTGGATAATACGGATATCAGGAATTCCAGGTTTAATATAAGGCGTGATTATTATTACAATAACCCGGCGGATGTTCAATACTTCGGTAAGCTGATTCAGACAAGAAGAGCGACGCCAAACGGTGAACTGTTTATTGTGAGAAATGATGGTACACTAACCAATATCATTGTAGATACATTAAGACAATACTATCCTTATTTCCGGAAAATTGAAGGCACGCAACTGAGTAACAATAATCTCAATGGTAACTCGGTAAAAGATTTTAGCCGGATGCGCGTAGCTGAAACCTATCTGCTTCGTGCAGAAGCATATTTCCGCAAAGGGGATCTCACCCGGGCTGCTGCTGATATCAACGTAGTCAGAAACCGCGCCAAAGCTATCCCGGTATTACCTGCTGCGGTTACAGAAGATTATATTCTAGATGAAAGAGCAAGAGAACTGGTAGTAGAAGAACCCAGGTTAAGAACGCTTATCCGGATGGGACGTCTTGTTGACCGGGTAAGAAAATACAATTCTAAACCTTCTGTACCCAACGGCCCGTCATCCGGCACCACCATCCGTGATTTCAACAACTTCTGGCCGATACCACAAAAGGTGATCGATGCCAATACAGATGCAGTATTCCAACAAAATCCCGGGTATTGAGTTGTCATGGAAATATCAAAGGGAGCTTTTGATAACCGGATGAATATATGAGAAGACTGTTATTCAGGTTGATAACATACCCGGGCTGCCGTGACTGCCTTTTATACCTGGAATACTTCAGGTGATTCAGTTGGCCTTCGGACCAAGGACTATCCATATCACAAATAATTAAGTATGACACAACAAGGAAGAAGAGAATTTCTTAAGAAGTCCGGGCTTGGTTTGCTTCCATTGGCTTTGGGCTCTGTTACTGCAGCAAATGCTTCAAACGCAGCTGCTAACAGTTTAGCCGCTCCATTAAAAACGAGAAACGCCGCGAGAACAATATTACTCCGCTCCTCCTGGAATGACTATAACATTGGCGATGTTGGGCATACACCTGGTACGCTCCGGCTACTTGAACGTTATATCCCCGATGCAGAAATTATACTGTGGCATGCAGCACCCAGGCCTATTACCGAAGCGCTGGTAGCTAAATATTTTCCTAAAGTAAAGATCGTTCGCGGGTTATTTGCGGAAGGAGACTCGCCTATGAACAGCGATCTGAAAGCCGCGTTTGATAGAGCAAATATGTATATCCATAACTCCGGAATGAGTTTTAACTATGGACTATTTAATTATAACTGGGATGGCATGATCAGCTTGTTGGCGCCTTTGCTTTATTGTTATAATAACAAAATACCGTTTGGACCTTACGGGCAGTCATTTGATAAGATGGCGCCCCCTTCCATGTTGTTTTACCGCGATGTGTTGAACAGGGCTGCGTTTGTGTATTGCCGTGATAAAAACTCATTAGAGTTTGTAAAAGAAAATGCATTCAATCCCAAAGTTCTTGAGTTTGCGCCCGATGGATGTTTTGGAATTGATGTTATTGACAATGAGGCAGGACTGCGTTACCTGCAGGCTAATAAGCTGGAGAAAGGAAAGTTCCTGGCGGTTAACATTCGCACCAATACTTCGAAAGATGGCAAAACGGGCGACCTGATGAACCCTAATTCAACCCCGGAAAAATTGGCTGAAGATCGTCGTCGGCTCGACAAGGTGAAGGCGATGATTACTTACTGGGTAAAAAATACCGGTCAAAGGGTACTGATATTTCCCGAAGCCGTGAAAGAAGGATTGCAGGGAAAAATCCAATTGTATGATTCGCTGGATGCAGATATAAAACCACATGTAGTGTACCGGGAGGAGTGGTGGACAAATGCTGATGAGACCATGGGTATCCTACAACATGCCAGCGTAGTATTCGGAATGGAACCCCATACACTCATTATGGCACTTGCCTTAGGCGTTCCCATTATTCACGCGAGGCCGGTGTCTAATGGCCGAAAAGGCTGGATGTTCAGAGATATCGGTTTACCTGAATGGCTTTTTGATATTGATGTTGTAAAAGCAGATGAACTTATGTCTACGCTCGCAGCCATCATGAAAAATTATCCTGCGGCAAAGGCAAAAGTAAAAGCCGCAATGGCGGTAGTGGAAGAAAGGCAGCGTACATCGATGAACCATATCAAGGCAAGCATGAAGTAAGCTTCCTGGCTATTTAATAACTGTAGTATGAATTAATAAATATCGTATGCAGAGAACTTATCTGATTTTCAATAGCAAGATTATACAGTCAGCCTCCTAAGCATTTAACAGAACGCTTTACAATTATCTAATTAAATTTTTTTATGCAAACACGCCGACATTTCCTCAAAAACGGTACCCTTGGATTAGGACTGTTAACCACTTTCCCGGATTTTTTAAAAGCAGGACTTGCGAAAAAAAAGATCGTTTTAAGATCTGGCTGGCAAACTGTAAACATTGGTGATATCGCGCACACACCGGGCGTACTTCACCTGCTGGAAAAATATGTTCCGGATGCAGAAGTTCGCCTCTGGACAAATACTTTGGATAATGGCGCTAAAGAAATAATTCAAAAACGCTTCCCAAAACTTGAGATTTTTACGGGTGCAGATACCGAAGCTGTAGCCAGGGCTTTTAAGGAATGTGAATTTCTCCTGCATGGGTCAGGACCTTCACTGGTTGCCAAAACGGATGTCTCCCGTTGGTCAAAGGAGACCGGTAAACCCTATGGCATCTATGGAATTACCTATAGCGATAAATCTCCGGAAGGAATAGAATTAATAACGAAGGCGGATTTTGCTTTTTTTCGGGATACTGTTTCATTGGAGTTTGCTAAATCTAATGGAGCTGCATCAAAAATAATGGAGTTTGGACCAGATGGTGCATTTGCTACTGATATCCTGAACGATGCGGCAGCAAGAACTTTCCTGAAAGAACATGGATTAACGGAAGGGAAATTTATGTGCGTAATTCCTAAATATCGCAATACCCCTTATTGGTCGATACCCGGCAAAAACGTCCCTTTTAGTGCGGAAAAAGACGCGCGAAACCAGGCTATGAAAGAACATGATCATAAACCGTTAAGAGATGCCATCATCGCAATAGTGCAGCAGACAGAACTTAAAGTACTGATCGTTCCGGAAGACACTACGCAGGTAGCAATAGGTAAGGAAATGTTGTACGATCCGTTGCCCGATGATATCAAGAAAAAAGTCGTTTGGCGCGATCGCTACTGGCTCACCGATGAAGCACTTAGTACCTATAAGCTTTCTGCAGGAATATTTGGGAACGAACAACATTCTCCCATCATGTGTATCGGGCATGGCATTCCCGCGATTGTATGCCGGTTTAAAGAACAGACCAGTAAAGGAATTATGTGGCGTGATATAGGACTGGGTGAATGGTTGTTTGACCATGATATTGACGAAGAACTTACAAAGCTGGTACCAACCGTTTTGTCGGTCGCGCAAAATCCGAAAAAAGCCAAACAAAAAGTAGCTGAAGCGCAGAAGATCGTGGTTGGCAGACAGAAAGCCACTATGGAAATCGTCAAACAAAGCCTGGCAAGAGTCTAAGCAGTTTTTCAGCGTTGTTAAAATTGCCTGACAAATAACCCATTCCGCCAGTTAGTAAAACAGGAAGAATATAATTGCGGGAATAAGATCAGAATTAAAAAAGAATCGTCTGAGCGTAGCGAGCGCTGAAGTCATTTGATTTTCTACGGTTTTTACGGAGAGGCCAAGGCGTTCGCCGATTTCCCGGTTCGACAGTCCAAAATGCCTGCTGAGGATAAAAATTTCCTTCCTTTTCGGTGGCAGGTTCCGAAGTGATTGCTCGTACAATGATTCCAACTGGTGAGTATGTAACAAGTCATCGCTACGATTGGATGAAGCCATATTGTCGGATAATTCCCGCCTGTTTTTTTCCGGGAACCTGGCGCTTGATCTCCTGAACGCATCAATAATGACCCGGTATGTAATGGTGAAAATAAAACCCTCAATTGACTGGGAGGGGTCGATACCAGATCGTTTTTCCCAGATTTTTATAAAAACAGTCTGGGTGATATCCTGGGCCTCGGCACTATGTTTAACATAGCCAAGTGTAAAGTGGTAAACTTTTTTTACATAGAAATCAAAAAACTGCTTAAAGGCAAGTTCATCGCCTTCTGTAATTTTCAACAGCAAGTCTTTTTCTACTGGCAAGTTTTGGTATAAATAGTATCTATAAATTTAATGGTTATTCTCAAACCAGCAAAGCCCGAATAGGAATTATATGAGAGATGATGACATATTTTTCACCAACATTTTTGTTCCCATGTTTTAGCCAGCTTCAAAGAAAGGGCTCTCATGGTTGAAGTTGACGAATCTGCCGCAAAGAAGCTTACATTTATGAAAATGACTTCCATGTACAGATATATATCCATGGCTTTTTTGTTGATTATGACTTCGCAGGTAAGCGGTCAGCAAAAGGTGATGCAGTTATACAATGGCTCTGCTCCGGGGTCCGAAAGTTGGACTTATAAGGAACAGGTGTATAAACCTGGTACAAGCAGTGAGCTTATTTACAACGTCTCCCAACCAACATTGACAGTTTATCCCGCAGATCCTTCGGTGGCCAATGGCACAGCGGTAATTCTTTGCCCGGGCGGTGGGTTCTATATTCTCGCGGCTGTTCATGAAGGCACTGATGTGGCGCAATGGCTGAACAAAAAGGGTGTGACTGTTTTCTTATTGAAATATCGACTTGGACGCAGCCTGACAGATAACCCCGGGCAGGAATTGTCCGACAATATGAAAAAAAGCGATTTCATTCCAAAGATTGCTGCTGTTGTTCCACTGAGTATTGCAGACGGAAAAGCAGCAATCCAGTATGTACGTGCACATGCCGCTGAGTATAAAATAAAACCCACACAGATTGGCATTATGGGCTTTTCGGCAGGTGGTGCTGTGGCGGCTGCATCGGCATTTAATTATACTGCGGATAATCGCCCCGATTTTGTTGCCCCGATCTATGGCTATATACCTGCACAAATACAGGGAGCAGTGGCAGATAACGCACCTCCGTTATTTCTTGCAGTGGCTTCAGATGATAACCTGGGTCTTGCCAGTCATAGTATTGATTTGTATACAAAATGGTTAGCCGCAAAGAAGCCGGCAGAATTACATGCCTATCAAAAAGGGAGTCATGGCTTTGGTATGCGTAAGCTTAACATCCCTACCGACACATGGATAGAAAGATTTGGTGATTGGCTCAGTCTATTAGGTTATTTAAAAGAAGTTGAGGTTAAATAATATGGGTTCTCTAAATAGTATCCGGATAAATAGCGTATCGGTAAGTCCTGCGTTCCGATTAAAGCGTATGACCAAATTGAACGCATATCATTATGACACGAGCGTAAGTTTTACCGGGGGTGTTTGATTTGCGTTCCATTGGCAGATGTATAAGTTTTTCTCATCATCAACACAAACATCATGACAATGACTGAATACGGCAGTCTCTTCCTGCATAACCGGCTGAAGCGTTCCCGATTGATACCTGGGAGCCGTGCCACCGGGGTTTGAGATCACCTGGTTTTGTTTATCCAGGATGGTGACGAAACCCGAACGGTCCTTTCTCTTTCCCGTGGCATCTTTGGACCAGCAGGTACCTGCATAAAGATTGTCACCATTTATCACTGCACGACAAACATACATACCCGGCATTTCAATCTTACTAATGAATTTTCCATCCATAGAAAAAATCTTAAAACAATTTTCTTCCCTCGATGTACAGACCAAAACAGGTTTATCTTTTTGCCTTGTATCAACAGTAACACCGTGCGCATTGCGAAGGTTATGGTCGGGATTTGTATTGTTGTGTCCCCCGAAATGCCTGATGTATTGACCTTTGCTGTTATATTGTATGATATAGTCCGAACCATAACCATCTGCAACATAAATATCACCATTAGGTGCGACGGCCGTTTCTGTTGGTCGGAAAGGCTCTTCATCTTTATACACCCCGATTGTCCGGGGATGACCGATTGCAAACACGAGCCTGCCATCAGTGGTCATTTTCACAACCTGCCCTGCCTGGCTGTTGCTACCCCCTTTTGGATTTTTGAAATAACCACAGTCGGTTATCATGAGGTAATCAGTTCCCCCCTCCTTTGAAATTGACAAACCGTGTCCGCCGGGAAATCCATGTCCCCAGCTATCCAAGAGCTTACCATTTTTATCAAAAATGAGTATGTTGTTTTTCGGCTCATCCCCAAGCAGGATCAGGTTGCCTTTGCTATCCTGAACCATCTCATGACAGTTCGCCAGAGGAGTTGTTCCTGCGTCAATTTTTGCCCAGGCTTTATCAACCTTATAACGATGCTTCCCGTGCCCGATCACAAGATCGTCAGTTTTTTTTCGGCTCAGTTTATCGGCTGCTGACACTGTACCTAAGGGGTTAATCCAGGCCGCCGCACCGGTTATGGCCGTGGTTTTTATAAATCTTCTCCTTGATTTCATTATTTCAATTTAGTTTTTTGAAGAGGTCTGTGCTTAAGTTAAGGATATTATTGAAATTGACTGCTCAGGGCAAAGAAAATGCCTGGTACTGATCCCCGCTTTTAGTGCCGATCTTACCACCTCCGCATGCAATCACTATATATTGTTTACCATTAACCTCATATACTGCCGGTGTGGCAAAGCCCGGAGCGGGTAACGTTGCTTCCCATAGTACCTTGCCTGAATCCTTATCAAACGCGCGGATCTTTGCATCTTTTGACGCTGCGATAAATACAAGTCCTCCTTTAGTTACCACCGGCCCGCCATATCCTTCTGTTCCGGTCACGGGAATGCCCTTCCTGGTAAGTTCGGCATACTCACCCAGCGGCACTTTCCAAAGTAATTTGCCAGTGTTAAGATCAACTGCATTCAAAGTACCCCACGGTGGTTTGATGCCCGGGTAACCATTTTTGTCGTTGAACCGGTTGTATCCCGTCATGGTGAAAGGAATCTCGTCCATGATCGAAGTGGCAGCAACAGAAACAGCATCATCTTTCCTGGCCGAACCCGGCTTAACAATTTTCACTTCATCACCAGGTTCCTTTGCTTCAGTATTCAACAGGAATGTTATCAACGCTTTTTTATCATTATCCGCTATCTGTTTGAAAGCAGGCATCATGTTTCTTCCGTTTGAGATAATTGCATCCAGCTTCTCCTCATTATATCTTTTCTCAAGATTCAGTAATGAGGGGAATGAAGTGCCGTTTCCTTTGAGCCCCGCACCATGACAGCTCAAACAATATTTCCCATAAACATCACGACCAATTCCTTTAAGAGAGCGATCCGTTGTTTTTTTAGGCACATCGATCATGGTAAGCGCCCAGGGCAACTCTGAACTATTGATATATAAAACGCCCGTTTCGGGATCCACGGACGCACCGCCCCATTCGCCGCCACCATCGAATCCGGGAAATATCCAGGAGCCATCTTTTCCTGGTGGAGCGAACATTCCCTTGCGTTTTATTTTATGATATTTTGCCATCATATCACGATGGGTTTCCGGATCGAGGTCTGTTACATCGCTGGAATCAAAAGTTTGCCTGGCAAAGGGTTCAGGTAATGTTGGGATCGGTTGAGTGGGCCAGGTTTCTTCACCCGGCAGATCTGATCCGGGAAATGATCTTTCTTCGATCGGGAAAACAGGTTCACCGTTCTTCCTGTCAAACAAAAAAACATAGCCATGTTTAGTTACCTGGGCAATTGCATCAATCTTTTTACCGTCCTTATTTACAGTAACAAGATTGGGATTTGTTGGCAGATCGCGGTCCCACAGATCATGATGTATGGTTTGGTAATGCCAGATATAGCGGCCGGTTGAAGCGTCAAGCGCGATCAGACTGTTACCAAATAAATTTTGCCCTTTACGAACCCCTCCATAAAAGTCGCCGCCTACCGAACCGGTGGGGATATAAACAATCCCGGTTTTCTCATCCAGGGCCATCCCACCCCAGCTGTTCGCTCCGCCGAGTTTTTTCCAGGCATCTTTATCCGGCCAGGTCTCATAGCCTTTTTCGCCGGGATGGGGAATCGTATTAAACGTCCATGCCAGTTGACCTGTCTTTGTATCAAAAGCGCGGATAGCACCTGGGGCCGCATCGGCAGACTCACTGACACGCATACCCGAAATCAACAGGTCTTTATAAATTACTCCTGGCGTTGTCACCACTATATAAGGATTGTAGGTTCCTGGTTGTCTGCCGGTGCTATCTGCCAGGTCAATATGCCCGTTTTTTCCAAAACTTCTTACAGGTTTCCCTTCGTTTATATCAATTGCATAAATCCTTGATCCTGCACCATAAAATATGCGTTCGTGCTCACCAGCCTCATCAGCCCAGTACATCACTCCCCTGCTTACCTGGAAAAAAGCATTCGGAATTTTTGCGGCTGCAGTGTCCTCTTTCGCCGGATCGAAGCTCCATTTCTGCACTCCGGTCGCAGCGTCAAGTGCAAACAATTTTAACTGGGGTGAAACACCGTAGAGAATTCCATTGATTACGATCGGGTTACACTGAATCTGGGAACGGCTGCCGGTGTCTTTGTCGCCCGAGCTATAACTCCATGCCAGTTTGAGGGTGTATACATTGTTTTTGTTTATCTCATCGTTGGATGAATACCGGATACCATCCTTCCCACCAGCATACGCTCTCCAGCCTTTGTAATCCCCTTTCAGATCCTTGCGGTCCTTACAGGATATAGTACTCACAAGAAGAAAAAGAAGGAATAGACACTGAGATCGGGCAGGCTGAAAATATCTTGTGCTCATGCTGATTTTGAGTTAGTTGGGAGGCCTGGATTTGAACGGCCGGTTACCTTAACAAGTATACATGAATATTATGAGTTAGCAAGCTTGCGCTATTTCATCTTTTCCGCAGGAAATCCAGCTCACGACTGAGGTTTTCTCTCGCTGCGATTTCATACCGGGAATAAAACAAATCAGAATGATATATACGGTCCTTTGCCAGGAAATGCTCAAGCACCTTAGCGCGGCCGGGTTTATACACCAGATCGGGGTATATTTTATATTCTTTTCTCACTGCGGATGCATAAGACAGGTATTCTTTGGGAAGCTTGCCAAGGATCGCTAAGTCTGCGTCAGTAAAAAAATTTACATCGCCTGTTTTGCTGACTTGATGTGTTTTGGTATTTACTATCATCTCTCTGCATAAGTCTATCCTTTCTTTTTCCATACCAAATGTTTCCAGCCTTTTAGTTGCGATTTCCGCACTTCTTTCTTCATTGTCCTGCCTTAACACATTATATATAATATCATGATAAGCGATTGCAAAAATGACTATCTCCCAATCATCAATATTATTTTTAATCGGGTCCAATTCGAAAAAAAGACTCTCGAGGTGCTTAGGATTATGGTAATACCGGTTGGTTTTGGAGTATTTCCTCTCCACCTCTTCCCAGCTTTTTTCGGCGTGGTCCCCACCTAAATATTTTGTAACTACCGAAATATATACAGACTTGAACATAACAGATAGTTTGATTACGGCAATAACCATGGCATTTGAAAGGATCCATTGAACCATGAAAACCGGTACAAGTTCTGCGTATCGTCCCAATAGCAACAGGATTATTTTTCCTTTCGTTGTTAATAATGATTACTTTTTTTGCCTTAAGCGATCGTGGTGGTGCCACGGGGGCGATGGCAGCGCGGGATAATCCCGTAAAGGTGGCGTTTCGTCACATTATTGCTCATTCTTGTCGTGAAACAGGAGGTTTGTTCTTCGATGTCCCGGATATTTAAAAATTTTTGCAACATTATCCGTCTTCATCAGTCAAATCCATATAAGTGAACCATATTAGTGAAAATAATGACTTAGACAAGAGCCTGGTAAAATCCGTTTTGTCAGGGGACACACAGGCGTTTGGGAAGATCATCAAAAACACGGAGGGGCTCGTGGCTCAGATAGTATTTAAACTGGTAGAGAACAGGGAAGACAGGCGTGACCTGGCGCAGGACGTATACCTGAAGGTGTTTGCTAACCTTCCCGGGTTCAGGTTTCAGTCAAAATTGTCAACCTGGATCGCACAGATTGCCTATAATACATGCATCAGTCACCTGCAAAAAAAGAAACTGGTGCTTTCGGATCTGTGCGGAACTGATAATGAAGAAACCGGGCATGCTGATCACAACCACCCGGCTTCGACTGAACCGGAAATTGAAACCTTTGTTTTTCAGAAACAGCAGGCAGCGATTCTTAAACTTGAAGTCGAAAAATTGCCACCGGTTTTCAAGACGCTCATAACGCTCTTCCATAACGAACAGATGAGCTACGAAGAGATTGCGATCGTGACTGGTTTGCCAACGGGTACGCTCAGGAGCTATCTTTTCAGGGCCAGGAAGATGCTGAAAACGAATCTGCTGCTACGGTATAAAAAAGAAGAACTATGAACAACCTGCATCTTACTGATGATATGATCCAGCAGTTTATCTGGGACGCACACATGCCCGATGAATCAGCAAAGACGCATATACTCATTTGCGATTACTGTAAAACCCGCGCGGAAAATTACCGGTTGCTCTTTGCTGACCTGGAAGAACTTCCGAAGCCGGTTTTTAATGTTGACATTTCCAGGCTTGTTCTTGACCAGATCAGGGAACAAAATCTTTCCGCAGTAGTTGACAACGCGAGTATTTCGATTCCTGCAAAGTCAGCCATTGAACATACACCAACTACAGGATACCTGACCAAACCAAAAGTTATATGGCCGGGGATCGTGATCGGTTTGATGGCAATCGGGTTAATCGGTACTCCCGTTTATCTCTTCCAGGACTACTTCACGGACATCGTTGCAGAAGTATCTGTCATGGGTACATACCTTATCATTATCACCGTTCTCCTGATTGCAGTGTTCCTGGTGGTCGATGAATACCGCAAATACACTCATCGGATTAACAGCCTGGATATCTGAATTATCTGCAACATTATTCCAGAGTAATAGTCTAATTTGAAAAATACAATGATGAAAAAAATAACACTACTCACCGGCACTGTTTTGCTGTCACTGGCATTGAATGCCCAGGAAATTGTCAACTATGATCCCTTCAGGGACAGGGAGTTTTTAGAAAAGACTTTCCAGGCAACCGCTATCTTACTGGTCATTTACCTGATATCAAATTTCTTCCTTTCCATCATCCGTATGTTCCTCGACTACAAGCTGAAAAACAAAATGATGGATAAGGGTGCTTCCGAAAAAATCATCCATGAGTTCCTGCAGCCACAGAAAAAAGACAGCCGCATCACGGCAGTCAAATGGGCGATCATTGTCGGGGGCATCGGGCTCGGCTTTACACTGATGTTACTGTTTCCGCCATTTGGTATTCACTCTGTAATGATCATGTCTTTTTGTATCTCACTAAGCTTTCTGTGCTATTACTATTTTATCAAAAAAACAGAAACACAGTCGGTCCCGGATTCAATTCAACATGCTGGTGAATGACACCATGCATAAACACTAAACACTTTCACAACTATTCAACATGAAACCAGTCCTGATATTTTTGACATTGCTCACTTTTTCGCTGAGCATTTACTTTACTATTCAGCGCTTCGACAGGCATGGAGTATCAACAACGCGCATATTCGATGGAACAAACGAACAGGAAATAAGCAGCCGGGGCAGAATTATTTTTAATGACGCGGAGACGGCCGTTGAAAGCATATCTCAAAATGGCTTCCTTCAATATAAAAATAATGACCTGAAACTTAAGGTACAATCCAAAGAAGGCAAAATTGTTTATGAACTCACTGATGACGGTAAAGCCTTGAACGTAAATGACGCCAACGGGCAACGTATTCTTGCGGAGACCATCAAAGCAATTCTCGAAACGGGCTTTGATGCAAGAGGAAGAGTTGAGCGCCTGTACAGAAAGGGCGGTGTACCTGCAGTGATGGCCGCAGCCGGAACCATGGAGCATGACTATACCAAAGCCATTTATTATGATTTCCTGATCAACACCGACACCCTTTCAAATTCAGATTTGCTGGAAGTAATCAAAAAAACCGGGACGATAGAAGCCGATTTTGAAAAAGCTAAATTGCTTCGCTCGCTTTCTGATCACTTAAAGGATTCAAGTTTGACGGTGACCTATTTGGATATAGTCAACGGCATAGAAGCTGACCATGAAAAAGCGGGCGTTCTTAAACATCTATTAAAAAAACCTACTGACAGTATTGCGTTACAGGGCATACTTAAAACAATTGCCGGAATGAATGCTGATCATGAGAAAGCACAGGTCCTTAACGTGATGATAAAACAAACACCACCCGATTCATCAACAGCAGTTGGCATTCTTTCGGTCGTAAAGGGGATGGGCGCAGATTTTGAAAAAAACAATCTTTTAAAACAATTCTCTTCCCGGTTAAAAGACTCTGTAACGGCCGGCGCTTATCTGCAAGTGGTAAAAAGCATGGATGGTGACTTCGAGAAAGTACGCGCTTTGGAGAACGTTCTTAATCAACCTGTCAGTGATGCTATATTTCATGAGATGGCTCTGATAGCAGGCGGCCTCGGGGGAGATCACGAAAAATCAGAATTATTGAAAAAGATGCTTGATCGCGGCGGCGCCGAAAACCAGCGGATAGGCCGGGTGTTGATGGTAGTACACGATATGAATGGTGAGTTTGAGAAAGTGAGCCTGATGAAAAAGATCGCGGATAGAAACCCGGTTTCTGAAGATGATTGGGTCGCATTGATTTCAGAAGCCGGGCGGGTAAACAATGATTTTGAGAAATCAAATCTCCTAACACATATAGCCGCCAGAATGCCACGCACAGAGAACATACAGTCAGCTTATACCAGGTCTGCAAAATCCATTAACTCTGAAATGGAATACGGGCGGGCCCTGAAAGCAAGTGAATAAACCTTGCTAATCTCCTTTCTTGACACCTGAATCTCCTTTTAACACCGATAAAAAAACTGACAAATGAAAAAGTTAATCGCGGCTCTTTTTTGTGTAGGCGGACTATTACTCACCACCGGTGGGTTAAATGCCCAGTGTGATGTGAATTCAGTATTTACATCATCGAAGACGCTATACCTGGATTCAAACAATACGGTCATGCGTACGGTTGACGAAAACACTACAATTGAGATAACGAAGACCGAGATACTTATTTCGCCGGGCAATGAAAATGGCCGGACGATGAAAGGAACATTTATCTCCAATACATGTAACTGGAAGATACCTTATAAAGAAGGTAAAACAGTGATCAAAACGGTAATAGCCGATCCCGGGGATGACCCTGGTGCCGTCACCATTGTGATCGAAGGTAAAGACGGAGTGGTATCATTGGTGGTGACAATAGACAAGGAACCCAACAAACGTATTAAAGTGGTGGCAGACAAGTTTGAAGAGAAAAAATAAAATGCTTTTACCAACATGGTACCAGGAAAAAACCAGGAAGCAATACTTCCTGGTTTTTTCTTATGAAACAGGAACTTCTCTACTTCGGTTATACGTTAACGGTATTTTCAAGCAAGACACCTTGCCAGGCTATTATAAAATGAATGTGAAGTGATCATGACAGCAATGCTAAGGTTGGTGTTGCACGTATACAATACGATCAGGACAGGAATAGCTGAGTTTATCTTGCTGCGACTTTAGTAAAGCTGCCGTCCTCGGAAATCGTAACGTCATACCGGCGTTTTTTTGTTTCGACGGAGAATTTATAATATGTTCCGTCAACCCTATTGATTTCAGTTATCGCATAAGGCACAGAATTGTCAAATCGTTTTCTTACTGCAATCATTATCTTGATCGGGAGATCTGCGTACAAAACATTTCTCATGGTACCCAACAAATCGCCTTCAGGGCTGAAAAAGGCCTGCGCCCCCTTTCCGTAAAGCATAAAAGACACTTTTCTATAATCGCCTTCCCTGCTCCATTTCACACATTCAGCTGTGGGAAATGCTGCCTTGAATTTTTCTTCAGGATTGTCACCGGGATTAACGCTTGCAGTTGCATCAAGAGAGGAAAATGATAATACAAGAAGCACGCTGATTGATAATATAATCTTTTTCATAACTAATGGTTTTGATGATTAATGGTTATTGTATACGTGCCAATACATATACCGATTTCGCAGAACATTAATTATGAAATGCTTACGGGAAGAGCGTTTACAGAAGTGTATGATAATGATACAGTCCTTGTATCATTTTACTTTGTCAAACCATATCACGATAGCATTCTTCTTTTCCTGACTGATAATTGATGAGCTTTTTGACTGTTGATTGGCAAAATTTTTTTTATTGGAGAGCGTGCCAAAACCATTTGAGATAAGTTGATAAACGTCAAAGAAGGTTTGAGATAAGTTGAAAGACTATTTTAAGAATTCGTTATAAAATTTATTTTACCTGCAGACTGCAGTTCATAAAAAATTCTTTCCCGGCATTTTGCAAATGCACATTTCCGAACAGTAATTTGATACAGGAACGCAATCCTTCATATGCATTGCCATTGCCTGGCCCAATTGCCTGGTTACTTCCCGGACATTCAAAATTTAAAAAATCGTCTATTTGCCCTATTTTTAGCAGGTTCATGATACATATGCATATAAGCCATATATGTATGTACACCTGGAGCCCGACATTCCTTGCCTTCAACGATATTCCCGGTCACAGGCAGTTTTAGTTCATATCAATGGCGCTGGTCATGCTGTGGATGATCAGCAACATACTTATGAAATTATAGTGTTGCTGGCATGGGTTAAAGCCAAAAATGAATGTTAACAATGAGTGCCAGACATATCTTTCCGTCATAATTAAACAACTAATAGTTTTTAGATGATCCGTATTTTTTGTCTTACCGTTCTGATGAGTATCAGCATACACACACTGGTAAATGGTCAAACAGTTCCTTCACCCAAAGAACATTTTGGATTTGACATCGGTGACGATTACAAGCTGACCAACTACACCCAGGCCGAGGCCTATTTCAAAAAGCTGGCAACATCGGACAGAACAAAACTGGTAGATATAGGTCTTACCGAAGAAGGCCGTCATCAGTATATGTTGATTGTGTCTAGCCCCGCCAACATCAAAAACCTTGACCATTATAAGGACATGGCGCGCAGACTGGCGCGGGCCGAAGACATCGATGACCAGCAGGCTTTAGCGCTTGCTGCAGAAGGCAAAGCTGTCGTTTGGATAGATGGCGGCTTACATGCTACAGAGGTGGTTGGAGCACACCAGTTGATCGAATCTATGTACCAGCTTGTAAGCAGGAAGGATGCCGAGACAATGGAAATCCTTGATAACACCATTATCCTGTTTACCCATGCAAACCCGGACGGACATGAATTGGTATCAGACTGGTATATGAGAAATCCTGACCCGAAAAAACGCTCATATTCCCAGTTACCCAGGCTTTACCAGAAATACATAGGTCATGATAATAACAGGGATTTTTTCATGAATAACATGAAAGAAACCAGGAACATCAGCCAGCAGCAGTATGTCGAGTGGATGCCCCAGATCGTTTATAACCATCACCAGACGGGCCCGGCGGGTTCTGTTCTTGCAGGGCCGCCTTACCGCGATCCCTTTAATTATGTATACGATCCCTTGCTTGTAACCACCCTGGATGGAGTTGGTGCAGCAATGAACAATCGTCTCAGCAGGGAAGGCAAACCTGGTTATACGCAGCGTGCAGGCTCAAACTATTCAACCTGGTGGAACGGGGGCTTGCGTACAACACCATACTTCCATAACATGGTAGGAATACTAACAGAAATTATAGGTAGCCCTACCCCATCCGCAATACCGCTGGTCCCTTCCCGGCTTATACCCAATATGTCTACACCCAATCCGGTGACGCCGCAGGTCTGGCATTTCCGGCAATCCATTGACTATTCTGTTTCCCTGAATTATGCAGTGCTGACCTATGCCGTAAACAATCGCAAAGATCTGCTTTATGGAATATACCGGATGGGCAAAAATTCCATAATGAATGGAAGCCGGGATTACTGGGGTCTTTCTCCGAGACATATCGACTCCATCAACAATGCTTTCAGAAAAGATCAGCGTAATGCAAGACCCGTTGAAACCGGCATGAATACCACCGGGGCGATCAGGACCGGTACATCTGATACCATTCCTTTAAGATATTTCGATATTGTGCTGAAGGATTCAACCCTTCGTGACCCTCGTGGTTATATCATCCCAGCCGATCAAGCTGACTTTCCCACCGCGGTCAAATTTATCAATGCACTCATCAGATCAGGAATAGCTGTGCATAAAGCCACAACAGCGTTTTCAGTGCAGGGAAAAAATTATCCTGCAGGTTCTTTTGTAGTCAAGACAGCACAGGCATTCCGTCCTCATGTCATGGATATGTTCGAACCGCAGGATCATCCAAATGATTTTGCATACCCTGGTGGTCCCCCGGTGAGACCGTATGATGCAGCAGGCTGGACCCCCGCATTTAGCATGGGCGTCCGGTTCGACCGGATCTTAAACGGGTTTGATGGTCCGTTTCAAAAGTTACCTTACGGAGAGATCCAGTCCCCCATGGTACAAAGCACCGTTACTAACGCGGCCGGATACCTGCTGGATGCAAGGTCAAATAATACTTTTATAGCGGTCAACGATCTGTTGAAAGCAGGGATCAGGGTATTTCGGTTGCCCAAAGGCGTTAGTGGAAGCGCTGCCGGTGGTCCCGGAACCTTTTATGTGCCTGCCAACGGCAAAGCGATACTTCAAAAAGCCGCTGCTGAACTCGGCATCAGGATTACTGCTGCTTCGCGGATGCCGGCTGATGTGATCAGCGTTTCCCGGTTACGTATTGGATTGTGGGATACATATGGCGGGTCAATGCCGTCCGGCTGGGTGCGGTGGCTGATGGAACAACATCACTTTCCCATCAGCATGTTGTATGCAAATGAAATTGATAAAGGAAATCTCAATGATAAATATGATGTAATTGTATTTGTTACCGGTGCAATCCCTCCAGTGGGAAGAGGTGGCAACACCGGGGGAGGTTTTGGTGGCAGGCAGCCAAACCGTAATGAAATTCCCACCGCTTATCACAACACCTTAGGCAGAATAACTGCCGACACTACAATTCCACAAATCAGGAAGTTCCTGGAGGCAGGTGGTTCCGTTGTTACCATCGGAAGCAGTACCAACCTGGCATACCATCTTGGACTGCCCGTACGTAATGCATTGATGGAAATGAATGGAGGATTGGAAAGACCTTTACCGGGTGAAAAGTTCTATATCCCCGGAAGTATTTTAAGGGTAAGCATAGATTCTACCCAATCGGCTGCCTGGGGTATGGGCTCAGAAAGTGATGTTTATTTTGATGCAAGCCCGGTCTTTAAACTTTCACCGGAAGCAGTTGTAAGGGGCCAGGTAAAACCAATTGCATGGTTCTCCTCAAATAAACCACTTCGCAGCGGATGGGCCTGGGGACAAGCTTACCTGCAAGATGGCGTAGCTGCTTTTGTTGCCTCCATCGGAAAGGGTAAACTATATGCTTTTGGTCCGGAGATCACGTTCCGTGGTCAAACCCAGGGAACATTCAAATTATTATTTAATGAATTATACAAATAAACATCATCACATGAAATTATTCCTCAAAGGAGTTTACCTGTCTGCCTGTATTATGTGTGTCTCCGGCCTGCAGGCCCAGGAGAGCGGTGGACAGCAATCTTCTAAGGTATCAGTAGATAAACGTTACCAGGCCGAAATGAAGAGCCTGTCAGAGAAACCTGTTATCAGGTCAGCGTTCAAAGCTATCATGGATCTGGAACCCGAGACAAACAGGGATCTGATCACGCTTAATGAAATTCCCGCGCCGCCATTTAAAGAGGAAAAAAGAGCGGAAAAGTTCAGGGAGATGCTTAAGGCGATCGGTGCAGATTCAATATGGATCGATAAGGCCGGCAATGTACTGGCATTGATAAAAGGGAAATCCGGAAAGAAAACAGTTATCCTGGAAGCACACCTGGACACTGTGTTTCCCGAAGGGACAGATGTAATTGTTAAACACCACGGAGACACCTTAAAAGCACCTGGCATCGGGGATGATACAAGGGGGCTTGCAGTTGTACTTGCCGTGATGAAATCAATGAAACTGGCAAAAGTAAAAACTGATGCTGATATCTTGTTTGCAGGGATAGTCGGTGAAGAAGGTTTGGGTGACCTCAGGGGCGTGAAACAATTATTCATTGATCAAAAGCCAAAGATTGATTCTTACATAGCTATTGATGGTGGTGGTATCGGTGGAATAACTTCAGGTGGAACCGGTTCACACCGTTACCGCATAACCTTCAAAGGCCCTGGTGGACATTCCTATGGTGCATTCGGGCTCGCGAATCCGCATAATGCATCGGCGAGGGCCATCTATTATTTCATACAGGAAGCCAACACATATACACGTAGCGGCGCCAGAACTACATACAATGTTGGGGTGATGGGTGGCGGCACCTCGGTGAATGCCATTCCGTTTGAATCCTGGATGGAGGTTGATATGCGTTCGGAATCACCGGAAAGACTGAGCGGCATAGATAGCTTATTAAAGGGCGCGATCAGGAAAGCGCTGACCGAGGAAAATCAAATGAAAAGAAGAGGTAGTGATCTTACCGTAGACGTTGCGCTGGTTGGTGATCGTCCATCGGGAGTACAAAGTAATACGCTGCCGCTGGTTCAAAGAAGTATGGCCTCAGCTATGTTGTTGGGTGCAACGCCGAGCCTGGGAATGAGTTCTACGGATTCAAATATTCCCATTTCCAAAGGTGTACCGGCGGTTACTATCGGAAGAGGTGGTGTTGGTGGTGGCGCACATGCACTGGACGAATGGTGGATAAATGACAAGGGTCACTTAGCTATACAAAACGCATTGTTGATCCTGGTTGCCGAAGCAGGGTTGGTCGATTAGTCTTTAACGGTTCATTATCGTAATACATGCGCTTCCCGTATACCTGTGTTAATTATTTTACCTGGCCCTGTGACTTCAACAGTAATATCATGTCGGTATTTTCAGGAGGCGAAATTTCAAGAAGATTATTTTTCCGGATTATCCTGCCATTGGTTAATTTATTCGTAGACGGATTAAACCACTGAACATTGTATTCTTTGTTGTGTAGGTTAAGTAGTTTTATCGGAGTTGATTTTGGGATATAAACAACAATCAATTTGCGATCATTGCTTTGGGCAACAGAAACAAAGTTACCTGGCTGTTGTTCCCCTGGTTGTTCAGTCAACAACTCCTGGGCGGGCCTGAGTTTCCACCACTCGATACTTCGCATAAAGTTTGCGAGATAACCGGTTTGCAGACTACCCGGTAAGAGGATCGCTTTGTACCAACGGCTTGACTTTTCCCCTTTCCCGGCATGATTCAGAATTTCCTCACCGTCTCTTAACCAGGGCCATAAACCATTTGCCCCATAAGTAATACCGGCCGCAGGAGCGTTCAATACACTCCAGTAACCAGCATTTCGTATGTCCCTATCAGTTATATCTGGCGCTATCTCCTCATAAACCGGTTCCATATTAATCAGCACGCGTGGAGGCAGTCTGTGCCACATCCTGGATATCGGTCCACGGGTCATAAAATTTATTGCATTGGGGCCATTGTTATGCCCTGACTGGTACCCGATGATATCAAGCCAATCTTCACTGGCATAGGCCTCTCCTATCCAGCTGCCACCACCAGGGTGAAGTGACACCGGGCCCGGATGTTCTTCCCTGAATACACCACGGCCTATATTTTTCCATCTCTGTTCATTCTCTTCCGTGTACTTGCCATCACCACCAAGTATCCAGATCACATGGTTTCCACCGTAACGGGCCACCATATATCGCGCCAGCAGAATGGCCTCATGTTCCGGCAAGTAATAACCCGGGCTCAATTCCCTGCCCTGTACACTTCCCAGTGCCCAAAGTAAAACCGGGGCAGCCACGAGTCCATGTTTATTTATCTCATCGATCTTACCATCAAGGTGTCGGAAAAACCCGGGATTGATTGTTATCCGGCCACTTCCTTCAAAGGCAACCTGGCCCTGGCTGTTCTTGTCGGAGCCGCGCCATTGCGTAGTGACAAACTGGATCACATTATAACCGGTTTGGGAGCGATTGGTAAGGTATTGATCCCATTCTTTTTCGGTAGACTTCAGGGTTCCGTTCCATGCAGTACAAGCGGCCCAGAAAAAGGGTGATCCATCAGCATGTGAGAGATGATAGGAAGATTTTTCACGGACCACAGCTCCGTGTTTATAGATATCAAGCTGACTTGAATTCGGTATACAACTGATTTGTCCTTTGAGACCATGCAATCCGCTGTTGACGGAGTCGGAACAAAAAGATTCCCAGGTCCAGGCTCCTTTTTCATCAGGAGAGAAACGGACCTTCCATTGTAGCGCCCCATCCCAGAAACCATTGATGGTTTTGATCCGACCGGTGGGAGACACAAAACGAACCGCGAATTTTTTCACATCATACAAGACGTTGGCATACTCACGCGCACTTGTAAAAGTTTTTTCAAATCTTGACCATTGTGGTATCTCGTCTGACGCCAGGCATGACCAATGCAACAGGAAGAACAAAAAGACAACCAGCATCAAATTCATTCTCCATTTTGATCTCATTTGCACATCGTTTATTATCTCTTAATGAAACAGGGAAAATCTTTACTCGGCATGATACGAAAAACTTATAAAGACTTAGAGATGTTGCAGTCGGAAGCTTCATCAGAAAGCTATCGGTGCTGCAAGACATGAGTCAGGAATATCAAACGCCTGAACCAGGGGCACGGCATCTTTCCTGATATCCCAGCAAAGCTGGTTCACCATCTTCCGGATTGCCTTGGTCTTCACGGCCTCCATGTATCCATCTTCAAGGTACCAACCCTTGTTTTGTTCAATGACCGACAGGGCAAATAATTGTTGCAGGCGCTTTAATGCTGCTTTCACTTTATCATCTTCAATTTTTGATACGGCAAGTTGAAACTGCTCAAATATTATCCTGTCCAGCCATGCCCGGGCAACATCAAGCATCTGGTGTTGTGTCACATTAAAGGCATCATATGAATCGAGCCCGCTGTCTATCAGTTTCTTCAACCTTTTTGCGGCCGAAGCCAGCGTTGTCTTTTCACGATGCTCCAGCGCATGCAGTTGAAACTGGTCATCGAGCAAATGCGCTTCATCAGTCTTACGGGTAACGATAGGATTTTTCTCTGAAAGAGCTGTTTTGGCGTTTTCATATACATAGTAGATCATGCCTACTGCATTCATCTGACCAAATTCTTTCCTGAACTCTGCCAACCGGTTTTTGGCCACCAGCTGCATCAGCACGGTATTGTCGCCCTCAAAGGTGGTGTAGATCTCGGTATCGTTTTTCAACGCACCGATTCGGTTCTCTGAAAGATAACCCTTACCACCGCAGGCTTCGCGGCATTCCTGCAGGATCTGGCTGGTACTCCAGGTTGAGTAAGATTTCATTCCTGCAGCAAGTGCCTCTATCTCCTGCATCTCGGTTTCAGTCTTCTTTAAGAACCGACGGGTAAGATATTGCAGACCGAAATGGATCGCATAGCTCCGTGCAAGCAGTGGCATCAGGCGTCTCTGATGCATGCGGTAATTCAAAATCGGAACCTCCGGACCGCCTTCAGGACCAAACTGCCGGCGCCGGTCGCTGTACCTGATGGCAATCGCCAGGCCTGATTTGGCTGCTGACAACGCCGACCTGGGTATCCCTATCCTTCCCCCGACCAATGTACCCAGCATGGTAAAGAACCGCCTGTTATCGCTGGGAATAGAGCTTTCAAACTCACCTGCTTCATTCACGCAGGCGAACCGATCCAGCATATTATCTTTCGGAATAACAACCTTATCAAAAATAATGGTGCCATTATCAACTCCATTAAGTCCCATCTTCAGACCACAGTCCCCGACTGAAATTCCCGGTTGTACTACTCCGTTAGCATCACGCAGTGGAACAATAAATGCATTTACACCATAATCCTTATCCCTGATAATGAGTTTTGCAAACACTGTTGCCATTTGTCCATGCAAGGCAGCATTGCCAATATATTCTTTCCTGGCATCAGGATGCGGTGTGTGAATGACAAATGTCCTGCTGTCATGTTGATAAGTCGCAATGGTCTCTATACCTTTTACATTTGAGCCATGGTTCGTTTCCGTCATTGCAAAACATCCCGGTATTTTCAGTGAACCGATATCAGCGAGATATTTGCGATGATGTTTTTCGGTACCGAGCGATTGCACGCTCATGCCCCACAAACCGAACTGCACCCCGAATTTGATGACCAGGCTCAGGTCATGATAACTCAACGTTTCCATGATGGCAAAATAATCAGCCATGTTTTCACCGCCACCATACTGATGGGGATAACCCATATTGCCGAGATTCTCCCTTGCAAGGATCTTACACCATTCATAAACCTTCTCCCGGTAAACAGCTGTATCCGTTGATGTTTCATAGGCAAATTCCGGGCGACTGAGCAATAACTTCACCTTCCGGATGATAAGTGCCTGCGGACCGTCAAGCACGGCTGTCAGTTTCCTGATGTCGAAACTACTGACGGTATGGTAACGGGTGGTGAGGGTTTCGGTATGACTGCTGAAATTGGTGACAATCTCATCGCCTAATATTCCAAGGTCGTTTTCAAGTTTTGAGAATACAGGTTTCAACTGGATGATGGATTCATCATTGTTGGAAAGCCAGACCGACAGATCAAATATTCCGGTGGCCTCGGGATTTGCCTGTAAGCTTTTTTGGATCTCATGCTTCCATTTCGCAAGTTGCTGACGTGAAGGCGGGGCTGAGATGTCAACATTCGCCAGCAATATCTCCTGTTCATGGTTGCTCAGCCAGTCCTGGGCGTTTATAAATTCACTTAAAGTGCCCAGTTCTTTTTGAGTCAAAAGATCGTCAGACCATACAAGGTAGAAAACAGGTAGAAACGCTTTTAGTTTTGGACTTTCCATATGATTACTGTATAGGGTAAGGTGAAATTAATTGAAATTCCGGCTTAAAGAAATAGAATATTTGCGGCTAAATTTGCATCTATGCCAAAACTTTTTATGTTACTGATTGGTTGTACACCACCTGGAAGGCACGTTGAACAACATGACGTTTTTTTCACGATCGGTGAAACTATCCGTGAGGTTATTCCCCAGGTGCAGGCATTCTGGCCGGAGGCAAAAAAAAGTCTGCATTTTGACGCGTGGCGTGAAGTGACAAAAGTTGACGGCCACAAAATCGCTGTCCTCCCTTCACCCGGAGTTCCCAGCGCGGTGCAATTGTTTTTTATCAACCTCGGGGGGTATAAAGCCGGTGAATTTGAAGAATTTCATTATAAAATGATCATAGCGGCTGCGGATAAGGGGGAGGCAGTGGCAAAGGCAAAACAAGTCGCTTTTTTTCGCCATACCGGTTTCAAAGGTGCAAGAGCGCATATTGATGACCGTTATGGAGTTGATGTGGATGACTTTTTTGCCATTCCCGATATTCTCCCTGCCATCACTAAAACGCAATACAGTCTCTCCATTACCCCACTGGTTGAAGATCAGCCGGAAGACGAGTTACACCTGGGTTATTTTAAACTTGACAGCGTTGATAAATGGGACACCACTTTCTCTGATGCCGCTTCGCAGAAATCAAGCCCTGAATAGTCGGGGTTAAAACCGCCAATATGCGGTACTGCCATTACAAAGACTCTTTCACTATAGGCACCGTATTTATCCAATACCTGGAAATGGTCGTTTATTTTCACTCCAGGCACTCGCAGGTAATAATCCCCATCACTATGTTTTTCAACCTGGTCATTGTTGTCCATGCCTTCAGCACCAGCCTCCCTTGATCTGAATTTCAACAATGCCGGGCTTATGGTTCCTGACTGAAGAAGTGACTTGAAAGGAAATTCTTCATACATAAAATGAGGCTGACCAATACAATTCACAAACATCTGGTAACTGGTGGTACAGGATTCCCCATCGGGCGAAGTATACTTATATATAATTCCTCCCTCCGGCCGCGGAAAAACCTGGCTTTCTTTGTCAACCGGCACCAGGCTCAGTATACCCGCATCATACAGAGCAAGCAGTTCAAGGCAGGAGCTCTGTGGCACGAATGCAATTACAATGGAGATCAGCGGCATCAAAGTTCGCTTGAGCCTGATCATATCTTCAGCTGATAAATATTTAGCAGGATAATTCAGGGTAAAACTCAGTTCTGCCAGCGCTTCCTTCCAATAAATTGATTGTTTCTTCCGGATTGATCTTTCTGCTTCAACAAGCTCTGCCCTGAAAAGTACGAAAGGATCAAGCCGCTCCCTAAGACTCATCATTTTTTGAACAAAGGCTTCAATGTTCATGTCTTTGATCATCTCATAAAATTCGGGATCCTGCTCACGGATAGGATCCTTGAAATTTTTTTCAAACAAATAGTCAAGAGGTATAAATCCATCGTTTGCTTCGATGCTTGCCTTAATTTCCTCTTCACTCAGCCTGGGGTTACCTAACAGGTTAGTATCCTCGAGGTGAAAACGGATGGCTGGAAGCAATCCATCTATGGAATGCATCACAAGTCTGAATTCAGGGCTGGTTTCATTAAGCTGATAACTGACCGCTCCGTCCTCGCCTTTGATAAAAGATCCGTTCTCTCTTGCCAGGGTTCGGATCGCATCTATTGCTGTGAGTGAAGCTCCTTTGATAGCCACCGGAAAATTGGCTTCAAGCTTTAGCTTTGCCGGTGGATAAGGAGAATCAAAATAGTTTGGTATTAACCCCTCATTTTTTGTGGGCCAGTAGTGGCCGGTCGTCATAATAACATGGTCAAAATGGTAACTTTTCTCTCCGGCGATCACAATAACTTCGTTCAGGTCTGAATTGTCGACCATGTCGGTTACCACGGTCTCAAGAAATATATGGGTGATGATGCCCTGCTTTTTTGCCTGCTTCAACAATGATTTGAACTGATCCTCCAGGTATTGACCAAACAGCAGTCTCGGAACCACCTTGTAATCATTGAACTTTTCCGCAACCATATTAAATGGTTTCAACACTTCCGGAGAAGCGGTCCGGATCCAATTTTTCATGGAGTTAACGATATCAGGGATCTCGTTACCCGAAACATTGGTGATATGTTCATGGCAAGCCCCATCATAACTATAGGGCATACCCGCTCCCAGTTGATTCTTTTTCTCAAACAGGCTTATCTCGAGATCCTCCCGACCGCTTTCTACCAGGCGTTTGAAGACGAATAAACCGGAAGGGCCACCACCAAGTATACCGATCCTTGTACGGAAGTCTTTTGGTTCCATTTTTTTAAAATTCCTGGATTTATCAGGCATTTTTGGAATAACATTGGAAATTAAAAAGAGTTAAGGCCTGGGTACAATTTATTTCAAGGCAGTATTAAGTTGCCCTGTCCCTAAAAAAAAAGCCTCCTGAAAGCGGCTGACTTTCAAGAGGCGTACAGAGAAAAAAATATTTTGAAGTATTTACAGGATCAGACAGTTTTACTGAACCTTATAGTCAACAGGTTTAATTATATCCTGGGTTCTGTTTCAGATTTGGATTGAGACCGATTTCAAGTTCAGGTATCGGGTACAATTCTTTACCTGCAGGTATCGAATTGTTATACAAACCATGCAGCTTTCCGCCATTATCGGGATCCTGGTTCCTTATGCTTGCTGCGGGATTAACGATCATGTTGGTGTTGTTGTCCTGGGTACCATATGTGGTCTTTACGAAATCTCGTTCAATACCTGCACGACGTAACAGATAAAACACTGAATACTCTCCCGATAATTCGTGACGGTATTCGCTATAAACCATCTGAAGCGGATCGGTAATTGGCGCTGCAGGTGTGCCATCATATTTTGCACCATCCTGCATTACAGCCGGAGCGGTTCCGCCAAATGCCCGGTCTCTTACCCGTTTGATTGTTGCAAGGGCACCGGCATTGTCACCGGTACGGGCCTGGCATTCAGCCTTACTCAATAATACTTCGGCGTACCGCATCAGGATCTGGTTCTGTGCGCCGAAAATGGTACCATCACCAGAGTTGGCATTCAGGGTTTGATCGCGCCACATTTTCGCACAATAAAATCCGGTTCTCAATCCATCGCCATCTGAACCATACCATGGATTCGATTTGGTACCGACTGAATTGATGATTTTGCCATCATCACCAGTGTACTTGGCTTTTGTAGCCGGATTAGTACTTGCAAATCCTGAAATTACCAACGGATAGGATCGTATTCCACCTCTCCTGATAATTCCCGGACTCACAGAAGAATCTCCCGGACCAATAATAGTGGCGAGCTTACGGGTATCTCCGGGTTGATAGGAAAGATACAAACCGGGATTGCCGTAATCATATCCGAAATTGGATACTTCTTCAGGCCAGCTGAAATCTGAGATCCAGGCGACCTCATTACCTGCGCCCCAGCTCTGGGTTCCATTGACGGCGAATTGAACTTCAAAGATCGATTCTGCATTGTTCTCCTTGTCAAATTCATTGACATCAATGAAATTCGGAAGCAATTGGTATTTACCCTCAAGCTGGTTGAAATCGGCAAGTGCGCCTGCATAATCTTTCAGCCACATTTTTGCAGCCCCGAGATAAGCTAACGCTGCACCTTTGGTGGCCCGTCCTGTTTCAGATGCAGGGTAACCTTCTTTAAAGGGAAGCAAAGTTGCAGCTTGCTGCATGTCGGCAACAACCTGCCTGAATACTGAATCCTGTGAAGCACGGGGCTTAAGACCATCGGTTATGGAACTAAGTTCGAGTGGAACTCCCCCGAAACTTCCTGCCAGGTAATAATAAGTGAGGCCACGTAAAAAATAAGCTTCCCCAAGTAAACGGTCACCCAGTTCGGCTGTAATGACACCTTTGGTTTTCATATCTGGAATTATTTCAATCGCTGTGTTCGCCCTCGCTATTCCCACGTAAGAGCGTTGCCAGAAAACCCTGATCGGGCCAAAGTTTGTCTGGATATCATAATAATTGTAAAACCGGTCGTTACCCCAGTTGAAGAAATCGTGGGTCTGGAAATTAGCATAATACCAGATCGATTTCTTGAGCAGATCGGCGTTCTGATAGGTATCATATATTGAATTCACCAGCGCTACTCCATCCGAAGCTTTGGTAAAATATGATTCCCTGGTCAGCTGTGTATAGTTATCCTGCTGCAGGAAGCTTTTTTTACAAGCCAGTGGTATCACCATCAGCGATACCGCCAGCATGATCAATATCTTTTTATTCATCTTGATAGATTTAATCTGTTCCAATTAGAAAATTACATTTAAACCCAATGTGAAAAATCTCGACAATGGATAGGTACCCGCATCAACACCTGATGCCGTTGCGCTGCCACCCGATACACCTATCTCAGGATCAAGCCCTGAATAATTAGTGATCGTAAACAGGTTCTGTGTAGAAGCGTACACCCTGATCTTTGGAATTGGTACGCCGTTAAATTTCTGCGCAGGTATCGTGTAGCCAACCTGCAGGTTTTTCAAACGGAGATAACTGCCATCTTCCACATATTGACTGGAAGGAACATTGCTTGCGATAACGTCATCATTATACGTTAACCGTGTATACCTGTTTGATGGATTTGATGGGGTCCAGTGATTGGTGAAATAATCAAGTCCGACATTTTGTACACCAACAAAACCAGGAGCCTGGAAGCTTTCCAGCATACGTGCCTGGTAGTTAAAAATCTTGTTGCCGTAACTACCATAGAAATAGATATTGAAGTCAAATCTTTTATAGGTAGCATCGAGGTTCAGACCTCCAAAAAATTTAGGAATAGGACTACCAAGACTTGTCCGGTCTGTAGCGTCAACATGGCCATCGCCATTTATGTCTGCGAAATATCGGTCACCCGGTGCCGTTACATTTTTCTGGTAAAACGGGAAGCTTGGGTTTTTTGCTGCCGATGCTTTGTTTAATGCATCAATCTGACCCTGGTTCTGGAATATGCCTAATGACTGGTATCCAAAAAACTCACCTATGGGCTGCCCGATATTTGTGCGGCTGAATTGGTTCCATCCGTTTGCGTTAAGGCCCGTGATGGTTACCAGATTATCAATAAAGGCAAGGCTTTTGTTGATACTTAGTAATTTATTATCGATGGTTGTAAACGTCAGCCCAACCCCATAACTGAAATCTTTATTTACACTGCGGTTATAATTTACCGCAAATTCGAATCCCTTGTTTTCAATTTCACCTACGTTCTGAGCAAGGTTCTGGCTGTAACCTGCCTGTGATGAAACCGGCAAGTTCAGCAGGAAATCTTCTGACCGCCTGATGTAGTAGTCGGCGCTTACCGATAGAGCACCGTTCATGAAGCTTGCATCAATTCCAATATCAGTCGTATAATCTGTTTCCCATTTGAGTGATGGATTAGCCGGTTGGACTGGTGCCAACCCTCCCTGGTACACATTATTAAATGTGTAACCGAAATTATTAGCAGATGCTGCCGGCCCACCAGTTGAAAATAAATTCTGGTATTGGAAAGGACTGATCGGCGCCTGGTTCCCCATCACACCATAACTCGCCCTGATCTTAAGGTCCGACAACCAGTTTACGTTTTCCATAAATCTTTCGCCCTTCATTCTCCAGGCTACCGAACCGGAGGGAAACACACCATACTCATTGCCCGGTGCAAACTTCGATACACCATCCCGTCTCACGGTACCGGTCACGTAATATTTGTCAGCATACCGATAGTTAATACGTCCAAACTGCGAAGCAAGAGAATTTGTTGACTGGCTGCCTGTGGCAGTAAGGTTTTGGACCTGCGCAACATCTCTGAGCGCATTGTTGATCTGCCTGTTACCCTGGGCAGAGATATAACGGTAAGTATTTTCCTGGGCGGAGATTCCTGCTACAACATCTATATTATGATCACCGAATGATTTGGTATAAGAAAGGGTATTCTCCCAAACCCATTCGAAACTATTATTAGCACTCTGTGAGTATAAGGCATCCTGGTTAGCACCTCCCAGTCCATATTGTTCATCCCAGCGACGATCTTCAGGTTGAAAATAATATCCTGAGTAATCACTGATGTTTACCCCGAAATTTGTTTTGAAGCGAAGCCCTGGTACTATGGTGGCTTCAAGCGAAGTATTTGCAAGAAAATAATTACTGAGATTCACATAATCATTGCTCTCAATCGTATAGAGCGGATTGCCCCAGCTTTTTGTATAAATATTGATGGGATTATAAAATCCATAGTTTCCCGCACCGTCTTTAATCAGGTTGGTTAGTTTATTCCCGGTTATTGTTGGTATCAACTCAGTCAGCTGTTGCAGGCCGCCTGTACCAAAAGGAGTATTCTGATCCTGCCTGGCATACTTGGCACTGGTTGAAGATTTCAACCATTTAGCTACAGCGTAATCAACGTTCAGGCCAAGGTTAAATCTTTTAAAATAAGATTGTTCAACGATCCCCTTGTGGCCGTTATAGCCAATGGAGAAGGCTGTTTGTATTTTGTCACTACCACCACGGATCGCCAGATTATAATTTTCTTTTAAGCCCTGGCGATACAGGGCGTCCTGCCAGTCAACACTTACAAGCGATGCCGGGTTGCTCCATTCAGGCAATGGAGTAAAACTTCCCTGGGTAGAGTCCTTGTCAACCTCTATTGACAATGCACTGAATTGCTGGGCGTTCAGCACATCGTATCGTTTGGGTTCGGATTGAAACGAAAGACTTGCATCAAGTGAAACCTGCATACCATCTTTACGTCCCCTTTTTGTTGTAATAATTACTACACCGTTTGCAGCTCTTACTCCATATATAGACGCAGCTGAGGCATCTTTCAACACGTCGATAGATGCTATATCGTTGGGATTTATATTATTAAGGCCACCGCTGATCGGATAGCCATCGACTACATACAGTGGCTCATTTCCATTGGTTGCAAGACTACCAACTCCACGGATCTGAACTGAAACTGTTGCTCCCGGTCTTGCATCATTATTAATAACCTGAACCCCGGCCGCACGTCCCTGTAATGCCTGGTCTATGGTATTCACCGGAACCTTTTCAATGGTTGCCGCATTAATACTACTGACTGCGCCCGTTACATCCTGCCTTCTTTGGGTTCCGTAACCAACCACCACTACCTCACCAAGTTGGGTAGCTGTACTTACCAGTGTTACGTTAAGACTGGTACGATTGTCTATCTTGATTTCCTGCGGAGTGAACCCCACGGCAGAAATGATCAGCGTTGCAGTAGGTGCTGCACTGATCGTAAAGTTGCCGTTTTCATCCGTCTGGGTGGCTGTGGCAGTTCCCTTTATCTGTACGGTGGCACCGGAAAGCGCAGAATCACCGGCCAGGACACGACCGGTAACGGTAGACTGAGCATACATAAATTGGGAAGAAATAATCGCAAAGAGCAGGACAAGGAATCTTCTGCATATTCCATGGAGTCGAGGGTCCGGAGCACTCCTCCGGATAGGCAAGCGTTTTGACATAAGAGCTAGAATTTAAATTCAATCTATCTCCTTTTTGAATTCTTAAGTCCTGATATTTTGATCAATCATGATACTATTCTTGCAGAAAAGGTCAATGGAGTGCTTAAACCTGGCAATATTGATAAGTTGAATGAAAAAATACCTGGGCTGTCTGCAAAAGAAGGGCTATGACATTACATCACTTATAAATATCCCTGAGATCATTTTCAAAAAGTGTGAAGTCGTCATTGTAAAACTTCATAAAATCGGGCACACTCGAATGGCCGGGATATGGGGCGTAAAAATGAATCTGGCTTTTGCTGTCATTGCGCCAGACAAGGACATAACATAACCTTAGATTTGAATCTTTCAGGGATTTCAATAAGGTTTCTGTCCACCATGAACCATTTGGTATCGACTCGAGTCCTGTTTCAGTAAAAGCCGCAAGTTTCCCCTTTCTCCGGGCATAAGCAGATACTATCTGAAGTTTTTTTATCCCACCCGGAATATCATACTTCCCTTCTCTGCCCCAGTCACCGTAATTATCCATGCCAACCATATCAACATAGGCATCGCCCGGATATCGTTCGAGAAATGCCGCTTCACTTTCGAATTTATTATCGGGTGAGAATGCATAGATAAAATTGTGTACGCCCAAACTATCCCTCAGGTAACTTACCGTAAACCTCCACAAAGTTTTGAACTCTTCAGCAGTGCAGTGTCTCCTGCCCCACCAGAACCAGTCTCCATCGAATTCATGATAAGGCCTGAAGATCATTGGCACAGAACTTCCATCTTTTCCCTTGACTGAATTCGCAAGCGTCGCGATCGTACGCAATATTTTCCTGTACTCCACATGATGAGAACCACCAGGGATGATGAGCTTCACCGCCGGTACTGAGACGCTGTCCTTCCAATAAAATCCACCGCCAGAGGCAGGATTTGAAAAATGCCAGGCTACGGTTGTAATGCCACCGCGGTTATAGGTGTCCGTTATATTGTTGCGTAAAGCAGCCATGTTTTTGGCGATTTCATGTTCCGGCCTGCCAGACAATGCACTGAAATCAACCCCGATGACAGCCGGATGGGACCCGGTGACGGATTTTACATCGGAGCGATCCGCATCACCGCTCCACCCGTGTCCATATTCGGTCGCATGCTGGTGCCCGAATAAAATATGTTTTGCTGACAATTTTTGAAGATTGACGGCCAGCGCCTTTGTTTCTTTAGTAGCCTTCTCATCTATCAGTCTTATAACTTTCAACTGAGCCATTGAGCCGGCTGAGGAAATCAATACTGACAGACCAATAACAAAGAATTTTTTCATATCGCATGTTTTGAAGCAACCTTAATCTTCAGATAAACCCATCGTTGTTATCCTGTTCAAAATTTCGATACAGGCCCTTGCATTATGATAAGGACATTTCCAGATTCCCGCTTTATCCTTGCCTGGCAGCGGGTTATTGTGTTCATCCACACCCCAGTGCCATTCCCCTGCAGGCGTATCGAGCAAAATCTGCTGAATAAAACGCCAGCTATTAATACTTCGCTCAAGAAAAGAAACATCATTGGACAACTGCCAGGTGTTAAAAAATCCAACCATTGCCTCAGCCTGCGGCCACCAGTGTTTTTCGCGAATCATATTGCCGTTGACTTTTTCATACCACAAAGCACCATCAGCATCAAGTCCCTCCGTGGCCGCTCCCGCGAGCCGGACAGCAACCTGCTGAAACTTTTCCATAAGTTCTTCTTCACCGGTTAGACCCGCGGCTTCAACCAATAACCATGCAGCTTCAATATCATGGCCATACGACACAATGTCTGACTTCGGATTCCATTCCTCATCAAAAAACAAATTCAGATGCCCGGTTTCCTGATTGACGATATGTTCATCAAAGTTATTCAGTAACGCTACAAGGGCTGACTTCAACTTTTCATCCTGCCAAACCGTGAACAGGTTTGCATAGGCCTCAACCAGGTGAAGATGGGTTTTCATTGATTTTTTTTCATTCTCATCAGTATCATTAAGCCTTTGATCTTCCAGCGGTGTCCATTCCCGGTCAAATGCTTCTGCATAACCTCCATTAGCTTTGTCAAAACCATGGTGTTCTATTAACTTAAAAATATTCACGGCAGCCGAGAGCACCTCCACGAGGGGATCGCATTTAAAATATTCAGACAGTCCATAGATTGCAAAAGCCTGGGCACTGATGAGTTTTTTTGTTTCGGCAGGCTCTCCTTTCTGATTCAAAGTCCAGTACACCCCGCCATGAACGGGATCTATAAAATGCTCAACAAGATACCGGTATGCCCGGTCGGCGTATTCAAGATATTGTCCTTCTCCTGTATGATTGTAAGCGGCTGAAAAAGTCCACAGGATGCGGCTGTTCAGCACAGCGCCTTTTTCAGATATTTGGTCACGGGAATTATCCCCTTTGATGCGACCGATATACCCACCATAAATTTCATCCGGCATATTTTTCATCCAGAATTCCAGGACGGAATCCAGTTCCGCCTTTACTTCTGTGGCGTACGTATCGATTGTTTCAGTATCATGCATGTTGTTCAGAGAATTTTTGAAGGTGCATTATCAACATTTTTTTACAAATTATTGCCTTTAATATTACAGGCTGGAAACCTCAGCAGTTTTATGGCGCGGGATGCAGCACGATGCTTCCAGGGCAAAATAATATAGTAGCGACTAGTTCTCCAGTTTGTTCCACCATGTTTGCTTTAAGATCAGGATGATTACCGTCAACAGCAAAGCAGTAATGATCAATGGCAACTTCATCCATAAGACCAGGTACATTGGCAAAATGGTAAGGCAGAGTTGTGCGACTATGCCTAAAACGACATTAAGCATATCAAGTTTGAACCGGGGATTGGCCCGGAACTCCGGATCTTCTTTCACGACAAGATCATGAACAGGCTTCCAAACACCCCAGGGCCTCACGGTGCGATAAAAATCTTTTAAGACTTTAGTATCCGTAGGAGGTGCCGTGTATGTTCCAATTAAACATCCTGCAATTGAAATTAAAAACAGCAATGGCCAGTTATAAAGTGGAAGCCCATCAAAAACGTAGGGGAAAATGAGCGCTGCCATAATGCCGCTCATCATCCCATAAAAAAAACCATTCGCATTAAATCGCCACCAGTACCATTTAAGCATATTCGCTGCGATATAGCCGCCATAGAGCGCACCGACTATCCATTGCAGCACCGAATTCACATCTCTTGCAAAAAATCCAAGTGTAACGCCACACATTACGACGAAAACCCCAACAGCGTAATTCATCGTAATAATCTTTTTGTTTGAGGCAGTGGGATTGATGTATTTAAGATAAACATCATTTACTATGTAGGCCTGCGCCGCATTGAGTGTCCCCGAAAAGGTTCCCATAAATGCTCCGAGCAACCCGGTGAGCGTTATTCCCAGGATACCCGCAGGTAGGAAATTGTTGATTGCGGAGGGCAGGATCTTTTCAAAATCAACTCCGTTAGTAGTGTTCATATCCAGCTGCTCATAATATAGCAACCCGAGTACTGTTAACCCGATGATCATCGAATATCTAACAGGCAGCAATATTATCGAAACGAAGCCACTCATTTTTGAAGCATCTTTTGGTGATCGGGTTGACAACACTTTTTGCATATCATAACTTGGAGCCGGACCCGCAAGGCTTGCAAAAATTCCCTTGAACAACATCATCATAAAGAATATTCCGAAGAGCCCAAACCTGTCCTTGTCAATCTTTGCTGCGGCATCTTTGTTGATACCTTCCCACGTCATACCAAGATCGATCCCGAAAAACGGATTTGTCCAACCCCGGGGTACATTTAAAACATTATCATTATTATGAAGATGCATCGCGGCTATTATGCCAATGGATATGCAGGCAACGGTCATGATCATGTACTTGATAAAATCGCCCAATACTATGCTGTGCATGCCACCGAGGATAGAATAGAACATAGCAAATAATGTAAACAGGATGCCGTAGAAATGGGCAACGTAGCCGGGAGGGACAGTAAAAGGCAGGTATGCACTTATACTCTCATAAGGCACGAATATTTCAATAAACTTGCCGAGCCCGATAAACCCATAAGCCAGGAACCCGAAACAGCTTAGCAATGCAAATGTTACAACTATATTGTGAGAGCCCGACACGCCCTTTCCTTCAGATCCGAATCGTGTGGCGAGCCAGGCGGCCCCAGTGTCGGCGTTTGACCGCCTCATCCATTTCGACAGGAACATCATCATGATCACCTGGTTAAATACGGGCCAAAGCCAGGGGATCCAAATGCTTTTCATACCATAAACAAAGCAAAGCGCCACCATCCACATGGTTCCACTGATATCAAACATGTCGCTGGCGTCACTTAACCCGAGCATGTACCACGGAAGGGATTTACCGCCGAGCAGGTAGCTCTCTTTGTTGGCTTTTGCCTTTTTCCTGAACCAAAAGCCCAGGCTGACCATCGTTGTGAGATAGAGTAAGATAATAGCAATATCAATAAATGCCAGTTTGATCATTAATGCAAAATAGCCAAGCAATTGTTGGTTTTTAGGCTGATCTGAAAACTAATTTAGTGGTGCAACACCCTTTTGATATTAATTTACCAGCTACTTGTACGATTTTGTAGATAAAGGCGTAAGTTTCCGGCTAATTGTTTGATGAGGAGGTTATTATGGGAGTGCATGATTTGAATGAATAAGCATATTATTTTACCCCAATGCTGATGAACAGGCTGATTATAAAACCGGTTTTGTATGAAAAATGACCTGCTCAAAGAAATTACGCCACTAACGCAAGGAGATTGTTTTACGATGTTCTCGAGGGTCAAGGATTGTTTCGACTTCCCGGTGCATTATCATGAAGAATATGAGCTTAACTATATCCGGAACGGCAGAGGAGCGAAACGCGTTATTGGTGATCATATGGAAGAGATTGAGAACCTGGAGTTGGTACTGGTTGGACCGAACCTGCAACATGCCTGGCTAACACACAAATGTGAGAGCAAGGAAATCTTTGAGGTAACCATTCAGTTCCATCGTGATCTCTTTGATGAAAAGTTGTTGAACCGAAATCAGCTTACATATATCCGGACCATGTTTGAGAAGTCAACCAGGGGTATTTCCTTTTCACGTGACACGATCGAAAAAGTTGCACCCCGGCTGATCGCCCTGAGCCATAAACACGGGTTCGATTCTGTACTCGAATTGCTATCTATATTGCACGACCTTTCGGCTTCGCGGAATATCAGGATCCTGTCAGACGTCTCCTTTAACAATTTCGAAAAGCCGAGCTACAACAGCCGCCGGATAGAAAAAACAATGGAATACGTGAAGCTTAATTTCGACAAACAGATCACATTGACGGAGGTGGCAAAACTGGCAAATATGACGGAAGCGGCTTTCAGTCGTTTCTTCAAAAGCAGAACAGGGATGACTTTTATCGACAGTCTGAATGAAATAAGGCTTGGTCATGCGTCAAGGCTGTTGATCGACACTACCCGTTCTATCGCCGAAATTGCTTATCATTCAGGGTTTAATAATATCTCAAACTTCAACCGCATCTTCAAAAAGAAAAAAAGCACCACACCGAAAGCGTTTCGCGATAGTTACCAGAACTTCGGCACAAGGATATTTATCTAAGGCACCTGTTCCAACTTTTGGATCTGATTACAGGGCTCGAGGCTTTAGTAGCTATCGCTATCCGATTACCGTATCTGGCTGCTTTATCAACTGCCCAGCATTGTTCCCGGAACGCTTATAATTTAAACCGAACACCAGCATTGATAAAAAGGGAGCGGGACTTTCCGACATCGATCGAGTTAATGTCTTCCTCCTGCACATTTGTCAACGACCATTGGTACTGCAGTTCAATAAATACAAAGGACACATCAACACCTGCACCAAGAAAGGTTCCGAAACTTGCGCTTTTAAATTTGTCTTTATCCAGATCTTTTACGTGGGTGAGAATAAAAGCAGACAGACCGCCAAAGGCACGCAGACCGAATTCAGAATTTTCATCGCCCAATAACTTATAACCCACTGCTATTGGAATCCGCAGTCCGCTGATATTGTACTCAACGTCTGGGTCGTTGGAATTTGAAGATGTATATTCTGTACTTTGTTTCATAAAGAACAGCCCTGGTTCTACATAAAGTTTTTTTCCAAAGGCGACACTTCCGCCAAGCTGGTAGCCTGGCTTTGCCTTGCTATCTCCTCCGTTTGGGTCCTTGGAAAAATCTGTAAAATTCATACCGATAGCAGGCTTGATTTCCACCTGCGCTTTTAACATCGGCGTAATAATGAAAAACATACAGAATACAGTCAGCACTTGTTTCATAAAATGAGGTTTTAAAACATGATAAATATGAGGTCAGTCATCACTTAACTTCCCCGGATGTGGTTCAGACAGGGGCATATAAAGCTGATATGGAACGTGCTGCTAATCTCATGCCGCGCGTATAACGGCCCTTCTCTGAAGGACAGAGCAAACCTGGACCGTGCATTTGAGTCACCTCCAGGCAAAGACGATGCGCAATCAGGATTTATTCAGATCTCAGGCTTTTTGCCGGGCTGGCAATAGCGGCACTGATGGTGTGATAGCTTATTGTTAATAGTGAGATGACCATCGCAGCCGCACCTGCGGAAAGAAAGACGATCAATCCAGGCTCCGTGCGGAAGGCAAACTTTTCCAACCATCCTGTCATCAGGAACCAGGCAACAGGTGAAGCTATCAGTATGCCAATAAAAACTAGCCATATAAACTGTTTGCCCAGCTTTAGGGTAATATCTGCTATACCAGCACCAAGAACCTTCCTGATACCAATCTCCTTTGTTCTTTGTTGAACGCTGAACAAAGCAAGGGCAAATAAGCCGAGGCAAGCTATCAATATTGCAATCGCGGCAAAAAAGGCAAAGACTTTTCCAAACCTGGTCTCTGCTTCGTACTGACGCGTGAATGCTTCATTCAAAAAGCTAAACTCCAATGGCCGTTCAGGCACCAGTTGTTGCCATTTGCCGGATACAGCCGCAATAGTAGTTTTTATGTCACTGGTGTTCATCTTAAGAGATAACAATCTGTAGTTGGCACCCCGGACACGCATTGCCAGTGGTGTGACAGGCTTCTGCAAGCCCTCGAAATGAAAATCCTTTATTATTCCGACAATGTTTGCATCGTTTGGATACATGCGCACCCTGACACCCAACGCATCTTCAGCCCGCGCGAAGCCAAGCTTTCTCACTGCAGTTTCATTGATAAGCATTGACTCAACTGTGTCGGCAGTGAAATCGATGGAAAAGCCCCGGCCGGTAACGACAGGTATTTTGAATTGTTTGAGAAAATCAAAGTCGACGAGATAAATGGGGAGTTCCGTTCTGAGTGTATCACCATTGGCTTTTACAAAATCCATCGACCAGTTTCCCTGCTTTCCGTCACCCGGCACGTTCGACGAAGCTGTTACACTTTCGATACCAGGGATTGCAGCAATCGATGATTTTATAGCTCCCATCCTGCGACGCACATTTCCATCCCCCTCGAAATTAATAACCATCGTCTGGCCGGCTTTGAAACCAAGTTCCCTATGCTGCATGTATTGCATCTGCTTGTACACAATGATTGTACAGATTATCAAAACCGTTGATGTAGCAAACTGAAAAATCACGAGGCCCTTCCGGAAATTTATGTTCCAGGGGGAGGTGCTGACTTTACCTTTCAGACTTGCTACGGGTTTATAACTGCTTAATACAAACGCCGGATAAGTGCCGGAAAGAAACCCAATGAAGATCAATAATAAAGTCAGGGATACCAGTTGAACAGGTTCAGATAAATTGATGAATACCTGTTTACCTGTGAATTGATTGAAATATGGCAATGTCGTTGCGGCTATCACTACTGCAATGAGCATTGAGATAGCTGTGAGGATAAATGATTCAGTGAAAAACTGTCTCATTAACTGACCTCTTCCGGCACCTGCCACTTTTTTGATACCCACCTCCTTAGCCCGTGTTGCGAAACGTGCAGTTGACAGATTAATAAAATTAATACAGGCGATGACCAGCAAAAAAACCGCGACGGCTGAAAACACAAACAGGTTGGAAGCATTGCCTGTTTTGCCGATCTGATCTTCGCGATCTGAATGAAGATAAATTTCGGCAAGTTTCTCAAATGCATAATGATGTTTAGTTGTTCCGCCTGCTTCCTGGTGCCGCTGATCAAATGCCGCCATATCTGCCGCCAGCCTTGAGATATCAAAACCAGGAGTTACCTTGATATAGGTATGAAAATTATTGGAGTACCAGTTTTCGAACAACCAGTCATATCCTGATCCCTTTGCCTGTGCAGTTGACATAGACACCAGGAAATCAAAGTTGATGTGAGAGTTTACGGGCACATTCTCCACAACGCCGCTCACCTTAAGCGTCTGACCATCCATGGTGATGGTTTTGCCAAAAGGAGGTTCCTTGCCAAAGTATTTTTCTGACATCTGCCTGGTCATGACCACGGTAGAAGGATCTTTAAGTGCAAGGTCAGCATCACCGACCTGGAGGTTGAAACTAAAGACCCTGAACAGGCTTTCATCTGCATAAAAAATATTTCTCTCGGTAAACAGGCGATCCCCGGACTTAACAAGCGCTTCTGTATTAATCAGCCTGACTGCTTCCAGCACTTCGGGGTATTCCGACTTGAGCGCAGGGGCTACCGGGGCAGCAGATTGGGCACTTCTGATGGTAACTCCGGGCGTTTCCTTGTCATCGACGACCCGGTATATATTATCCACATTTGCATGGAAGCGATCAAAACTTAATTCGTCCCGGATATACAGCGCCATCAATAGTACGGCAACCAGGCTCAGGGACAGGCCGGCTATATTGATAACAGAATAGATCCTGTTCCGGATGATGTTTCTGAGAGCATATTTGAAGTGATTTTGCAGCATTGGTTTTTTTTTGAATGGTCGGCAGGAGTGATACGGATCAGCAACAACAGCTATGCCATTTGCCCAAAGCCTTAAGATTTAAGTAAATAGACAATGACAGTAATTACAAGTGTCCGCAAACGTTACAGCAGTTGTACGCCCGCAAAGCGGAGGATCCGGTTTAGCACAGCTGTTACAATGGAAATAGCAGCACGGGTTAGCCAAAAGACATTTGTAAAGTCTTGCTTTGCTGGATGCCCTCGAAATTAGGGTTATAAATAAGTTCGGCGCGCAGGGCCTTCAAACCCGTGATACCTTGTAAATCTTTTAATTCAAGTCGCTCGATATTTGAACTGATATAATCCACGGACTGCAGGTACTGTAGATAGTTGAGATACTCCCGGGCTTCCTTGTCCTGCGAATAAACGATAGCGAGTTTTCCTGGCTGGGTCAGCCTCTCATTGGTCCCTTTGACATACGCCTTATCAATCCGCTTTTTCAATATCTCATACCTGATATTGTAAGCACCATCTACATCGAACTTTTTTTCATCCATCCTGAAACGAATATTAACAGGATTTGCGTGCACAAGTATAAGTGAGCAAATACGCAGCCCATTTTTATCCTGGGCGGGGAGATTATAAACTTCATTTTCGATCTCGCAACAAACCAACAATTGCCAAAGGCGAAGGTTCTGAAGATACAACGGATGAAAGTCACGGGTCTCAACCATCGATTGCCCGATATAGAGGTTATGTTCAACACCATCCGTTTTGTATTTTTCCAGGTAATGCGGGAACATTTCCTGTGCCGCAAGTTGGGCCCTGTCGAGGTAGTGGCCAATGGTATCATTAACCACTTTCACACAACGCTCGTATTCTTTTCGCTTGTCATAGACTACACCGAGTTCAGGGTCAAGCCGGTTTTCATAAGCCGTAAGTACATCGTGCATAACAGCACCCATCGTATGAAAAAAGCTAAACACGGGTTCAAGCTGTTCACGGAAAAACTCCAGGATCCTGTTTTCATCTCCCGCCGACAGTTGCTGTTGTAACTGACGTATGTAGCTTTCTGTTCTAAACTGCAGATCTTTATAAACCGGCAATGAAAACTTTGACGCTGCAAGATCCAGAATGTCTTTTGCCAGCGACAATTGCTCAATCATATCGGCCTGGATGGCACCGTTACGTGCCAAAGATGAATCCTGTATATCTGCCTGGCCATATAAGGGATAAACGTCGTTGAATACAATATCCTCGAGTGATCCCGCCAGGCCCGCCATTCCTGATCTGGCTGATTCCAGTAACCTTTCCGCAGCTTCGGTGAATCGCCAGGCTACCGTAGGATGAATAGCGGTACATTTCTGCCGGATGATAGCTTCCACCTCATTTTGTTGTTCATTCTGGAGCCTGTTCATTGCAGTAGAGAGAAGCAGGATTATTTCTTCCAGCGTGAACATCGTCATTGCGTTCAACATATTCGGTTGATGCGCCCCAAGCTCAAGTATTCCAATCAGCTCTTCGTCATAAAACAAAGGCAATGCAATATAGCTCCGGATATTTTTTTCCAGAAGTCCTTTAGTGAAGAAATCCTTATCATCTGGTGTTACAACCGACTGGATATATGGCTTCCTGTTTTCAAATATGCAGTGTATTGCAGGCTTATTGAAAACCGCAGCAGGTTTCCTTTTCGCTTGCCCCATCAACGAGCTATTACCGGAAACAGTTGATCCAATTAATCGAAGTAGGTGCCGGCTTTTGTTATACAACATGAACCCTGCATGGACATTTGGAAGATTCAGAAGTGCTGCAAAGTTTTTTTCTATCCGGTTAACGATAACGGGATCAACAAAAGCATCCTTATTAAGAAGGTCATATTTAAGGGCCGACCTGGATTCGGCGTGGGTAACATCAAAAAGTGAGACGATGGTGAATCCTTCAAAGCGGAAACTTCCGGGGGGAATCTTTTTTTTCCAATACTCTACATCTTCAAAGTGATCAAGCAGGTCGTGGATATCTTCTTTGGTCAGATTTTGTGTGTTCTCATTTGGAAGTATGTCTACAAACTCTGCGTTAATTTTGGAGAGGAACCTGCGCGTTACACCCGCTTTTTTATCATGAAAATCAAAATGGAGATCATGCATAAAATTTATTCCGGCACGATAATACCCATCAAGCACCACCATACAGGCGAAGACATACATCATACTCTTATCTTTCATCGGTATGCTTACATCGCCTTCTGCGGCGTCCAGGAGGTTTTCAAATCTTTTGGTTGGATTGAAAAACATTGTCTTAAAGGGAATGCCCGCAGCCTTGAAATCAAACTTTGATGAGATTTCCGGAAAAAACGGTGACAACAACATTTCTATTTGCGGCTGATATTTTTCCAGATCACTATCTTTAAGCGGCCCGAGTAAGTCGGGAAATTTTGTTATTTCCGTGATCACCTTCCTGGCCTTTGACGCTGAGATATCGTCGTCGCTTTGCGCCTGTTGTTCCCACCATCTGAACAGCTTACGAAAACTGAAAATCATCTCAGTGGGAAGAGGTGTCGTTGTTGAGAGGTCCAGGTTGATAAAATGCCGGAAATAAGTCATAATAAATAAGGCTTGATGCAAATTTAAGTATTATGCTTTTTCGCATCCCCGAATATTATCTTCCCGTCTCGCCAACATTTATCACTAAATCCGGTGACAAAACCTTACAAAAATAATTCCTACTTTTAAAAAACAGATACATTTTACGAACACGGAAATTATACCCCTTACAAACTACCATTATGCAATCGACAGCAGTTTTCGAGGAGAAAACTGTCGCAACCCCGGCGACTGCACTTTCTCAGAAAAGAATTGAATCCATTGATATTTTAAGAGGCATAGTCATGGTGATCATGGCCCTTGACCATGTAAGAGACTATTTCCATATCGGCGCGAATACTGACGATCCTCTGAATCTTGCGACTACTACCCCGATGCTTTATTTTACCAGGTGGATAACTCATTTCTGCGCTCCGATATTTATTTTTCTTTCAGGCACTTCCGTTTACCTGCAGAGCCTTCGTAAAACGAGGAGGGAACTCGGCGTCTTTCTACTAAAGCGGGGGGCGTGGCTGATTGTCGCAGAAATCGTGATCATTGCATTCGGATGGACATTTAATCCGGCCATGAACATCATTCCTTTGCAGGTTATATGGGCAATCGGGATAAGTATGGTTATCTTAGGTTTACTTGTGCTGATCCGCCTGCCCTACTATGGCATACTGGTAATAGGCGCAATACTTGTTTTGGGTCACAATCTCCTGGACATTCCCGAATCTGCCCCGGGCTTCAAGTCAAATTTTTGGTGGGATCTTTTTCATCATGGTCATTTTACCACGTATGAATATGCTCCTGATCATGTAGCTATGCTTGTCTACCCCTTTCCCCCCTGGACTGGTGTAATGATGCTGGGCTATTGCCTCGGAAAATTATATGGACCTGAATTCAGCATGCAGCAGAGGCAAAAGATCCTGGTGGGCCTGGGCCTGGGAACCCTCCTGTTATTTGTTGTGTTACGTTTCTTAAACATCTATGGTGACCCGGCTAGATGGACGGAACAAAAAAATACACTGTACACTTTCTTTTCATTTATCAAACTCAATAAGTACCCGCCGTCTCTTTTGTATTTATGTGTCACCCTGGGACCGGCTTTGTTGATATTGCCTTTCCTGGAGCATGTCAGGAACTGGTTTACAAAAGCGATGGTTGTTTTCGGAAGAACTGCTTTTTTCTATTATATCCTCCATATTTATCTTATCCATTTGCTTGCCGCAATTTTGTTTTTTGCAAGGGGGCATTCCTTCGAGGATGCAACCAATGTCGGCAGGAATTTTCCTTTCATGTTTGTTGCCCCCGGGGAAGGGTATGGCCTCGGTATCGTTTACCTGGTTTGGGCGCTGGTAGTTATTGCTTTGTATCCTTTATGCAAAAAATATGATGCATATAAAACCAGCCATCGTGAAAAATGGATGCTTAGTTATTTATAACATATGGCTGGTAATACGTTTCTTTTCTTCACCAATTGCCTTTCATTCAGCAATTTACTTTGACGATTTCTTTAACGCGTCAAGATAAATTTTTTTGATACTGTTTTGTTCTTCGTTTGCGACAATGTTTTCTATAGCAGGAACTAATTTCGTGTTATGCTTTGTTTTCAATTTTAGGATTTCACCAAGTGCTAATGCCGTACTCCAACGCACTACAGTCCCTTCGTGAGAAGTATTTACAAGCAGGTTAGCTATTGCTTTGTCCAACTCTTTCGGATAGAGAGAGGCAATATTTCCGATCACCTTTGCGCTTTCCCATTTCACCCTCGGCGCCTTGTCTTTCAAAGTAACTGTAACGAAATTAAATAGCTCCCTGGTGGCAACTGCCCGGTTTTGCTTTGTTGCCAATTCCAAAGCTTCGATGCAGGTTGCTTTGACCGGATCTTTTGCATCCTGCGCAAATTCCAAAAGTTCGTTTACAGTTATTTTTCTTTCAGCTATCCAACCGCCAAGTTTGGCTGTTTTTGCTTTTGAGTTTATGGTCTTGTCCCTGAACAGATTTTCAAGATCTACCATCGGCATTCAATTTTTTCTCATCAGTAAAAACATCCTACAAGTCATCTGCCCGGCGCTATACCGCATAGTCCTTTCTACCGGCCAGGATATGGTCAATCTCCCTGAGTTCCGATGCTGAAAAGGTTGTACTATAGAGGCATTGCAGGGAGTCAGTTACCTGTGCCGGTTTGCTCGCGCCAATCAAAACGGTAGTTATCCGTTTGTCTCTCAGCACCCATGAAAGCGCCATCTGCGCAAGGTTTTGTCCTCTTTTTGCTGCAAGTTCATTTAGCAGTTTAACCTTTGCAATCTTATCCTCCGTAATTGCATCTTCTTCGATGGCCCCATTGCCACGATGAGAAGCTGCCCTTGACCCTTCGGGGATGCCCTGCAGATACTTATTGGTCAACAAACCCTGGGCGAGTGGCGAGAAAGGAATGCAACCCAGGCCGTTTTTTTCAATCACGTCGAGCAGGCCATTTTCAATTGTTCTTTCGAACATCGAATATTTTGGTTGATGAATAAGGCAGGGAGTCCCTAAACTTTTTAAGATTGCACACGCCTTTTCTGTTTCCGGGGGGCTATAGCTGGAGATGCCAACATATAAAGCCTTACCCTGTCGTACGATCAGGTCGAGGGCGTTCATTGTTTCTTCCATGGGTGTTCCCGGATCGGGGCGGTGATGGTAGTAGATATCAACATAGTCAAGTCCCAACCTTCTGAGGCTCTGATCAAGGCTCGCCACCAGGTATTTTTTTGAGCCCCAGTCTCCATAAGGGCCATCCCACATTTTCCAGCCGGCTTTGGTCGATATAATGAGTTCATCCCTCAGATCCCTGAAATCTTCCTTTAGGATGCGCCCGAAGGTCGACTCTGCAGACCCTCCCGGCGGACCATAGTTATTAGCCAGGTCAAAATGCGTTATCCCGTTATCAAATGCTGTCCGAAGGATGTTCCTGGCATTTTCAAAGTCATCGATTGCCCCGAAGTTATGCCACAAGCCTAAAGACATGGCCGGTAACATCAAACCACTGGTACCGCAGCGATTAAATTTCATTTTATCATACCGATTCATTGCTGGCGTGTAACTCATTTGTTTATTTTTTGTCCGGCGAAAATTACAACGAATCGCTGACAGAGCGATATGATTAGTTTGGAGGCAGAAAATCAAACGGACAGAACCGGGATTGGGAGTGAAATGCTTAACTTGTGATGTGTATTTTTATCAATGATTGGCTTCAGATTAGTTGCTGTCTTATGGATTATTGGCTGGGTGAGTCCACCCCCAGCCAGGGGCCAGAGTCTTGTGATCAACGGCAGTTTTGACGAGCCAAACGTCTGCACTGAATATGAGGCGAAATGTGCTCCGGCCGGATGGTTTTATGTCTATGCAACCGGTCCGGGCTGGGGATATAAACCTAAGATCAACAGCAGTCCCTACGCGATACAGCTTTTCTCAGCGCAAAATAAAGATAACACCCGATCATTCTGGCAGACAGTACTGGCGCGGCGGGTGATTCCAAAGCGGGATTACCTGGTGGAATTGGATGTTTCCGCAGAAAGTGGCAGCCCCGATTTGAATGATATCGGGATTGCGCTTTCGGAAAAAATGTACTTTGCGGTTTATTCAGATTATAAACTTCCACAGGAATATATCAGCCTGGCAGACGCCCAGGTAAAAAAATTACCAAATGGCTGGTTCCGTGTGTCGAAAATCTGTTCATTCGCAGACACGATGCAAGTACTGGTAATTGGTAATTTCAGCCAGAAATCAAATGCCCAGATCCTTAAGGAAAGAAAAAACAAAAAAGGCTACATCGTTACCAATATCGACAATCTTTCGCTGGTGCCGGTAGCCAAAAATGGAACGTTAACTTCTGCGGATCCGGATATTATTAGCACCGGAATAAAAGATTCACTTTACAATATCCGTGACAGGCATCGTGGTCTCTATGAACTTGCAAACAGGCATGCCATCATGGCCGTTGAAAATATGTCTCCGCGGAAAAAAATAAATACCCTGGTGGATACATTGGTGATACCGGATATCGCTTTCGCATTTGATAGCTACGAACTGGTAGACCGCCCGCTACTGGTCCAACAGATCCAACCTATTATTAACGGAAGAATTTCAAAGATACTCGTTGAAGGTTTTACCGACGCCAAAGGCAGCCCTGGTTACAACGATACCTTGTCCGCACAACGTGCCGCGGCGGTGGCGAACCTCCTTATAACCGAATTCCCACTTGTAAAATACCTGACAGAATCACGTGGTTTAGGTATTTCACGAAAGTATGCCGATGACAATAAGAACAGGCGAGTTGAAATAATAATCTACAAACAGCAGGAATAAACTGCGTTGGTAAGTTCCACGCCTCGCGAATTCCCGTAAACAACAATACACTTATTTCCAAAACCTGGCTGAGCGTAAATTCAGCCAGGTCTCAGGAGACTTCAGTTATTTGTTATTTATCCATCTTCTTTTTCAATTCCGCCAACTTGGCCTGGAATGGATTTAATGGTGCGGCTGGCGCGGGCTTTGCTCCCGGGTTAGCAGTTCCTTGTGGTTTGGCAGCAGGTGGGCGACGATCACTACCGCCCTGTGCCGGGGAAGATGCCTCTTTCATTGTTAGAGCGATCCGCTTACGTGAAGCATCAACCTCTGTAACGGTTACCATCACCCGCTGTTGCAATTTAACCACCTGGTTCGGATCCGAAACAAACGTGTTACTCAGTTGAGAGATGTGAACAAGACCATCCTGCTTTACACCAATATCAACAAAGGCTCCGAAGTTGGTGATATTGGTTACAATGCCGGGAAGCTTCATACCCGGCTTCAGATCATCCATGGTTTTTACACTATCATCAAAACGAAACTCTTCAATGTGTTCGCGCGGATCACGACCGGGCTTTTCAAGTTCTTTGAAGATATCATTGATAGTGAGTTCACCAACTGTTTCAGTAATGTATTTCTTACGGTTAAGCTGCTTACGGAGTTCCGGCTTCTGGATCAGGTCCTTAATATCACAATTGAGATCCGCGGCCATTGCCTTCACCACAGGATAAGCCTCCGGGTGAACAGCACTGTTGTCGAGCGGGTTCACCGCATCGCGGATACGTAAAAACCCGGCACACTGCTCATATGCCTTGGGGCCCAGCATAGCCACTTTCTTTAGTTCATCCCGGGATTTGAACCCGCCATTTTTCGCCCGGTATTCAACAATATTCTTTGCCACGGTTGAGCTGAGCCCGGAAACATACGCTAACAGATGTTTGCTGGCAGTGTTCAGATCAACACCCACATGGTTCACACAGCTTTCAACAATACGATCCAGTTCATCTTTCAGTTTTGTTTGATTCACATCATGCTGGTATTGGCCGACGCCTATTGATTTGGCATCGATTTTTACAAGTTCACTGAGCGGATCAAGCAACCGACGTCCAATGCTCACAGCTCCACGGACTGTAACATCCTGGTCGGGAAACTCTTCACGCGCAACTTCGGAAGCAGAATAGATGGAAGCACCACTTTCGTTCACCATAAAAACAGAAACGGGCTTACCGAAATCAATACTACGGATCAGTTGCTCTGATTCACGACCAGCAGTACCATTACCAATACCGATCGCCTCGATCTTATAAGTATCTACCAGCCGTTTTAGTTCAGCTGTGCTTTTTGACACCTCGCGTTGAGGTTCGTGCGGAAATATAGTAGTATAGTTTAAAAACGTTCCATGTTCATCGAGACAAACGACCTTACATCCCGTTCTGAAGCCGGGATCCAGCGCCAATACTCTCTTCGCACCAAGCGGTGAAGCTAGTAACAACTGGCGGAGATTTTCGGCAAATACTTTTATCGCATCCTCATCTGCTTTGTTTTTGCTGAGCAATCTGAACTCATTTTCAATCGATGGTTTCAACAAGCGATCATAACTATCATCTATCGCTTTTTTAACTTCCGAGGCATTAGGATTCGAAGCTTTGACCAGGATCCTTTCCAATGATTCAACGGCATGCTGCTTATCGATATTAATGTCCATGATCAGGAAACCTTCTTTCTCACCCCGACGGATGGCAAGCACCCGATGTGAGGGACTATCTGCGAGGTTCTCGCTGAACTCAAAATAATCACGATATTTCTGGGCCTCAGGATCGTCCTTTTTTGAACTTAACACCCGTGAAGAAAACTTCGCTTCTTCGGTAAATAACTGCCGCACTTTGTTACGTGCCTGCTCATGTTCCGAAATCCATTCTGCAATAATATCTCTTGCACCCTGCAAAGCTTCTTTGGAATCCTTAACCTGGTCAGTAATAAACTTTACCGATTCCGTAGCGGGATCCTCTGCTCCCTGTTCAAAGATGAGTTTTGCCAATGGTTCAAGTCCCTTTTCTATCGCAACCGTTGCTTTTGTTTTTCTTTTTGGTTTGAATGGCAGATATATATCTTCAAGTTCAGTTGAATCGTATGAGTCTTCTATACGTTGCTTTAGTTCTGGAGTCAGTTTACCAAGACCCTCGATGGTTTTGAGAACAGTTTCTTTTCTTTTATCCAGCTCATTGAAATACTTCACCTGTTCAACAACATCGTTGATCTGTACCTCGTCCATATTACCGGTTGCCTCTTTACGATACCGCGCCATAAATGGAATGGTCGACCCCTCATTATGCAGCTCGTATATATTATTAATCTGCTTCAACGAAAAGTTGAGCTTCTCTGAAATCTTGTTGAAATACTTCTGATCCATGGTTTCTATGTTACAATTTACAATCCAGATTCCCGGTGAGCACGGCTTATTTTAACGGGCAGCAAATGTAAAAGTATAGAGAGGAAGAAAAAATTTTGTTTCGTTAATAGTTCGTAGGCATTGAGATTCAGGAGGTCATGCGGGGAATGGAGAGCGTATTTCTGCTCAATACCATTCAGATCATATTTTTTTGGTTTTTTAGAAAGTTGAGGAACGAATCGCGGTAGGTATCACTGAGGGGTATGAGCTCTTCATCGATCCTGATGCGGTTTTTTTCGATACTGCGGATTTTGTCTAGCGCCACAACAAAAGATTTGTGAACCCTCAGGAACCGGGAAGAAGGTAAGAGCTGCAGAATCTCATTGAAAGACATAAGTGTCATCACTTTTCTTTTTCCGAGAACAATGGAGAGATAGTCTTTCATTCCCTCGATATACTTTATCTCATCGAGATCGATTCTTTCACTACGGTACTCAGTCTTAACAAAAATGTAAGGGGCAGCCGAATGTGTTTGTTTTTTAGCAGCAAGCTCGTCAGCCACTTTGGTTACTGCTTTTACAAAACGATCAAATCCGAACGGCTTAAGCAGGTAATCTGATACATTGTATTCGTATCCTTTGAGCGCATAGCTGCTCTCGGCAGATGTAATGATCACCTTGGGAGGGTGCTGCAAAGCCTGCAACACCTGTATACCGTCCAGGTCGGGCATACATATATCCAGGAAGATGAGATCGGTCTCAGTATTGGTCAGATAGCTGATGGCATCAGCTCCGTTGTCAAATACCTGTTGCAGTGACAATAAATCCATCTTGCCTGCAAAATCCTTCAATTTTGCAGCGGCCAGGTGTTCGTCTTCTATAATAATACAGCGGATCATAAAATATGTCTTGCTATCTGCCGGGGGATATTCCGGTTAATTGCATGTCCCGGATCCCGCCGTCGACCGGGATTAGCGGAATAACCAGCTTTGTGTTAAAGATAGAAGATGAATGGCTTACTTCCATTGTATACTTACCTGGAAACAACAGATCAAGCCTCCGTTTAAGGGTTTGAAGTCCAAGTCCTGATGATTCCGGAATTTTTGCGCCGGGATCATAGGCATTTCTACTCTTCATTATGAGTTCTTTTTCGGTAATAGCAACATCTATCGTCACTCCCTCCTGGCTATGTTTATTACTATGATGTTTAAAGGCATTTTCAGCAATGGGTATCAAAAGCATTGGTGGCAACTGGTAATGTAGCGGTTCGCCGGTTACATTAAATTTAATCTGCCCCTGTCTTTTAAACCTCAGGTTGTAAAGGGCCAGGAGGCTTTCGAGATAGTTGAGCTCCTGTTTTAACGGAACCATATTGTCTTTGGTATCATATATCATGTACCTCATGATCTCTGACATGGAAATCAGGGAACGCGAAGCTTCGTCCGGATCAATCTTTATTAGTGCATCAATATTATTAAGGGTGTTAAATAAGAAGTGTGGACTTATGCGGCCTTTCAGGAGCGCCAGCTCTGTCTGAAGCAATTGTTGCTGTAGTGTTTCCTTTTCACCTTTTAATTTGAGCCCATACAAAAAACCACGAAACAAGTATCCAAGCAGGGAGAAGAATATCACGAGGACCAGCAGCTTGAAATATAGGGTTACAGTGAGTGGTTCATCATCCAGCAGTACATAAAGAAATGGCAGAAGTATGATCGTTAGTCCGCCTGATATCATGAACCACCCTCTTGTCCTTTTTGTGGACCCTGCCTGCCACAGAAAATAGAAAATATAGAAAGGAATTACCAGCGACAATAATAACATGAGCGCGATCTCCGAGATCAATCTCATATTTAATAAATTCCCCATACCGACGGTCTCGAGGAGGCTGTCGACCAGGGTCAGCATAACCAGGTAAAAAATGGTCCAGATCAACAGGTGAAAAGATAACCTGAGCGTTTTTGTCATGTCAGCATTTTTTTTTACAAACCATAATCGGTTTGTTCATCAAAGATGAGGATTAGCGCGCGGGTCATGATCCATAATCGACCACCTGCCTCTTTTTGTCTATAACCGGGCACACTCCCGGCCATCCATAAACGCAGGGTACAGCAAGTTTCCGTTTCGATCTCAAGCCCTGGTCTCATTAGTCACATCTTTCTGAATCCTGCTGGCAGCGTGCTTCACGACGGCCTTATAAGTGGTCCCGCGCCTCTGCATCATGATCACGGCTTCCTATCTCATTCTTCGGACGCCGCGATGAATATCGTTAAAGTTCGGAGTGTTTGTTTAGTTCACCAGCCATTGTAAGCCAAAACCTTACCTTTGCAGAACAAATAGTAGTAATGGATATCAAGAACAACATACTGGAAACAATCGGCAACACCCCAATGATCAGGCTCAATAAGATCACAAAAAATCTTCCCTGCACAGTGTTGGCCAAGGTTGACTATTTCAACCCCGGCAATTCGATCAAGGACCGTATGGCATTGAAAATGATCGAGGTTGCGGAGAAAGAAGGTAAGTTAAAGCCCGGCGGTACCATTATAGAAGGCACATCGGGTAATACGGGAATGGGACTTGCTCTTGCTGCTATTGTGAAAGGTTACAAGTGCATCTTTGCAACTACAGATAAGCAGTCCAAGGAAAAAATGGACATCCTGAAAGCTGTAGGTGCGGAAGTAATTGTTTGTCCAACCAATGTTGAACCTGATGATCCGCGGAGTTATTATTCCGTTTCGAAAAGACTGGCTACGGAAATACCAAACTCTTTTTACTGTAACCAGTATGACAACCTGGCCAACCGGCTGGCACATTATGAAAGCACCGGCCCTGAGATCTGGAAACAAACGGATGGAAAGATCACGCATCTTGTTTGTACCGCGGGCACAGGTGGCACTGTCACCGGTGTAGGAATGTATCTTAAAGAAAAAAATCCTGATATCCAGGTTTGGGCAATTGATGTATTCGGCTCATTGCTCACCAAATATTATAGAACGGGTGAAGAAGATATGAATGAAGTTCACCCTTATTTTTCCGAAGGATTCGGTGAAGATTTTGTTCCGCAGAATTATGACATGAGTGTGATTGACCACTTTGAGCAGGTGACAGATAAAGACGGTGCGGTAATGGCCAGGCGGATAGCCCGCGAAGAAGGTTTGTTCTGTGGCTACAGTGCCGGCAGCTGCCTGCAGGGATTAATGCAATTAAAAGAAAAGCTGAAAAAAGATGACCTAGTTGTTGTGATCTTTCATGATCATGGCAGTCGTTATGTAGGTAAAATATACAACGATCAGTGGATGATTGAGCGGGGCTTCCTCGATGTAAAGACATTTAAAGATATCATCAGCACCAGGGGCACTCAAAAACTTATTACAGTAACAGGCGAGCAGACTGTGAGTGAAGCGTTCGAGCTTATGCAGAAATACAATGTTGAAAACATACCCGTTCTTAGTAGTGATAACGGTGAGCCCGTGGGCGCAATCAGTGAGGGAGGTTTGTTTACAAAAATGATGATTGACGGACAGGACATCAAAAACCGAAAAGTTACAGAAGTACTCGAGCCAGCTTACCCGATAATTTCATTTGACACTACTCTGGAAAGAATCAGCGCACTGATAAATAAAGAGAACGGAGCAGTTCTTGGAAAAGATGACACGGGTAGTTTCCACATCGTTACAAAATATGATGTGATCCAGGCGGTCAGTAACTAATTCAAATCGGGTTATCCACAGTTTGGCATGAAAATGGCTTGATTCAAATCAAGCATATTAGCCCTTTTCCTCAACTACCCGCGCTTTTTTAGTAGAGTTACGATGACCTCTTCGTGCTTTCTACATGCCCGTCTTGCATACTTACGATTTTCGCAGTAAAAACCATACAATTTAAATAGAGCAGAACTGCTCTTGTGCACATTGCCTTGTCTTTATACTTTTGATGTAGAAGTTGATTGATAGCTTTTATCAATCGTCCAGTATCCAAAGAGAAACCAGGTATCCAATATCCGTCCAAAACCAACGAATCCAGTATCAGTCAACTTCTTTTTTTTTGATTTTTCCGAGTCCGTTTTTAGTAGTCCGTATCCTTAAAAAACCTAAAAACCAAACCTAGTCCTAACCACTTAAGATCCAGGCCATGCTAGAAAAACCGAAACAAAAACCAAACACTCAAAGCACTCCTACTTACGGGACCGAAAAACCAACCCTTAAGATCCAGGCATTGCCTTGAAAACCAAACTAAGATTAAGCCTTGTCCGAAAAACCAATCCTAAACACCAAAGCTTATCTCAGAGAACAAACTGATTAACCTCCCGCACGAGCGGGATCTATCGACATCCTTATCCTAAGAAAGATTAGTTTTTGACCGTATCCCTGATTAACCTCCCGCACGAGCGGGATCTATCGACATCCGTATCCTTAGAAAGATTAGTTTTTGACCGTATCCTTGACTAACCGTCGGTATCCTTAGAAAGATTAGTTTTTGACCGTATCCCTGATTAACCGTCCGTATCCTTAGAAAGATTAGTTTTTGACCGTATCCTTGATTAACCGTCCAAATCCTTAGATGCCCTTCATCATTTAATTATGATGAGCGATCCTTATCCTGTAAGATGTCAACATCTTAGCCCTGGCTTAACCATCCATGGTTTGAACAACCTGTTAAAAACCCAGTATTCCTGAATGAAGAAACCTTTACTCGTTATCCAAGTCCTTTATTAAAACCGCATTTAATTTATCCAGTACCCTCCTGCTAAATCTGTTTTAGCAGGAGGTAATTGCGGATTCTGTGGATCACGTTTTTTTCAGCTTATCTTCCGCTAAAAAACATGCCTTTTTTCACTGACCAGGCAAACCGCTCCGTTCATATCGAGTCTCCCCCGACTAAAATCATTTCCCTCGTTCCATCACAAACTGAATTATTAGCTGATCTTGGCCTTGACGAATCCGTTATCGGGATTACCAAATTCTGCATTCATCCTGATCACTGGTTCCGGTCTAAAAAAAGGATCGGCGGCACAAAAAACCCGGATCACAAACTTATACATCAGCTCCAGCCCGATCTCATCATTGGCAACAAAGAAGAAAACAGGAAAGGAGATATTGAAGCGCTCGCCGGATCTTTTCCCGTATGGCTGAGTGATGTCTCCAACCTGGAGGAAGCTTTACAAATGATTGATCAGATCAGCAAGATCACAGCAACAACGGGTAGGGGTCAAAAGATCATCAGCGACATTCGTAGTTCATTCGGGATGCTGCAGCAGTCCATCCAGGCACCCGAAACAATGCAATCCTTTTCTTCAGAGATAACCGCCACCGGGCATAAAAAATTGCGGGTTTGTTATCTTATCTGGCAGGACCCTTTCATTGTTGCAGGCAACAACACTTTTATACACAGCATGATAGAGGTTTGCGGTTTTGAAAACGTTTTTAAGAGTCAATCAAGGTATCCTGTAATTACTACTGAGGAAATAACATCCGCAAACTGCAATGTTATTTTTCTATCAACCGAGCCCTACCCGTTTACGCAAAAACACCAGGTGGATCTGGCATCCGCATTCCCGGATTCAATCGTGGAGCTGGTAGACGGTGAAATGTTTTCATGGTACGGCAGCAGGCTGACGATGTCACCATCTTATTTCCAGACATTAATCAATAAATTGCATCATGCCGCAGGAACCAAATGATAAGCCGTCCAGGAAAAAGCCGATGTTCCCGGTGAACGATGCTTTGCGCGGCTATCTCAAATACCATGGGCGGGAAGTCAGGCTGCCGGTCGCTTACAGGGACCTCCTTCACTATACATATTCGGTTCCCATCATGGATAAAAACGGTAATGATACTTTTTGGGAAAAGGTAATCTATGATAAAAGAGAGTGGGACTTCATACGTGAGGGACTGGTTAACATATATGCTATATTAAAAACGGAAGGTGATTACAGTTTCACCAAACATCTTGATGTTGCCAGGATCGACTATTGCACCTTTGGCAATTCACATCCATTCAGGATAAGGATCGTTAATAAATTCAATGACAATTACGATCACTATTATATCAAGGTAGCGGATGCATCGAGAGTTTATGGACTCGAGCTGGAACATATGCTGTCTCCAAACCGGATTACGTTTTTCACACACCTTGGTACCCTTGTAGAAGAACATATAGCTGGTATCCCAGGAGATCTTTTTATCAAACAATACCTTAATGATGGGGTGGCCAACAAGATCCGCCTTGCCAAGGAATTCGTAAAGTTTAACGAGCGTTGTTTTGTACGACTGCTTGGCGACATGCGTAGCTATAATTTCGTGGTTGATATAACACCTGATATCGAAGATTTCCAATACCGGATCCGCAGTATCGATTTTGACCAGCAATCTTTTGAGGGCCGGAAAAATTTGTACATGCCACAGTTTTTCAAAGAGAACCTTGCGTTGGTTGATCTCAGTCTCAGGTTATTGAACAAAGACTCCATCGAACAGTACCAGACCGAAGAAAGAACGCTGGTTGCCTTCAGGCTCGCCTCTGCAAGATACCGGATCAAGGCCCTGCTTGACATCATGACCGTCGACACAATATCAACTCCTGAAAAAGTCAACCAGTTAAAAGAAGAGCTATACCAGTTTTATGATGAAAAAAACCCGGGATTCAAAAGATGTCATTCCATGGGTGAGATCGTTAAAATGAACCTGAAACAAACGCTGCGTAAGAATCTTTTGCTAATACCAAAGATTCAAAGCCGGTTTGGAGACTAAGCGCCAAAAATCCTCCCGTTTTCAGCCGTCCGCCGACAGAACAATCACATTGCCGCTTGATTTTTTGCCATGCAGATTACTTACCTTCGCGCCTGACTTATTACTAAACATCTTAATAACACAGTAAAAGATTTTTAAAGCATGAAAAAATACAGACCCGGGGTATTGTTCGGTAAAGAATTGGAAACATTGTATAACGATGCGAAAGACAATCAATTCGCGTTACCAGCAGTGAACGTAACCGGTACCGATACCATCAACGCCGTCCTTGAAACTGCAGCCAAAGTGAATTCACCGGTTATTATACAGTTCTCGAATGGTGGGGCTCAGTTTTATGCTGGCAAAGGAATGCCAAATGATAAACTCCAGGCAAACATTTCCGGCGCAATTTCCGGCGCACTGCATATACACACCGTTGCTCAACACTATGGTGTTCCCGTGGTGTTGCATACCGACCATGCAGCCAAGAAGTGGCTCCCCTGGATAAGTGCCCTGATTGACGCTGGTGAACAATATTTTAAAGAGAAAGGCCAGCCGCTTTACAGCTCTCATATGCTTGACCTTTCAGAAGAGCCAATTGAAGAAAATATACATACCTCAGTTGAGTTTTACAAACGGATGGCGCCACTCGGCATGAGCATCGAGATTGAACTCGGTGTTACAGGTGGAGAGGAAGATGGCGTTGATAACAGTGGTGTTGAAAATGACAAGTTATATACTCAACCAGAGCATGTGGCTTACGCTTATACCGAGCTGAGCAAAGTTGGTAAATTGTTTACTGTTGCTGCAGCCTTTGGAAATGTACATGGTGTGTACAGTCCGGGTAATGTTGAACTTCGCCCAGACATACTCAGGAACAGCCAGGTGTACATTGAGAAAGAACTGAAGACCCAGCCTAAGCCCGTATACTTCGTGTTCCACGGTGGTAGCGGTTCTCCGCAAAATCAGATCCGTGAGGCGCTGGGATATGGAGCAATAAAAATGAACATCGATACGGATATGCAGTGGGCATTCTGGGAAGGTGTAAAGGATTATTACAAAAAGAACGAAGCCTATCTGCAAGCTCAATTGGGAAATCCTGAAGGACAAGGCAAACCAAACAAGAAATATTATGATCCGCGGGTTTGGTTACGTAAAGGAGAGGAAAATTTTATCAAGAGATTGGAAGTAGCATTTGAAGATTTGAACTGCATCAACCGGAATGCATAGTAAAAACACGAAGCCAATTCGTAGAAATCACATAATAAAAACTCCCGCTCATCGAAATGTTGAGCGGGAGTTTTTGTTCACAGAAATGAATGTCTCAAACTGTTCAAAGCTAGCTGTATGTGACTATCTTTGTGGTGTCATCCTTTAGATAGATTATTCAGTCTAACTGTATTCGAGATCCTATATAAAGATCATAGCCCTGTACGCTTCGGCCTACAGGGCCTCTTTTTTTATTTATTGACAATTAACTGCGCTGAAAGTTCATTTGAACCTCCCCTGCCCAGTATACCTTTCGCAACAATGGTGTAAATCTTTCCAGCCTCTACAACAACGCCGGGAACGCTAAGAACAGATACATTTGTACCAGCAAGTCTTACGTTAACTACATAACTTCCGGCATCAACACTTACAAAAGCGGCCTTGCTTGCGTCAGTGGTTACATCAGCGTATGTCCGGTTTGGAAATATAACGGTATTGTTTGCGGCCAGATCTACGGCGATTTTGTTCACAGTTGTGTTTGGACTAAGATGTAAAAACCTGACCTTGGCTTTCCCGGTAGCAGGAGCAGACAGATCATCGTCCAGGGTGAACACTTTCAATTTGTTACTAAGCAAAGTATCATAAGCGTAAATGGAATATGAACGACCAGCATTCATATTGATAGAAGTTTCAGCCAAAGCATTGATGGTGTTAACCCCGGCAAGTTTTACATTATACTGCTTCGGCGGAGTCGTAGCATAAGCCGAGTTGCTGCCGAAAGCTATGGCTGAAGCACTTGCTTTTGCATCATCGAGGTACAATTCAACAGATGGGGCTCCTGTTGCAGCGTGAACGACCATATAGTTAGACGGCTCAACGGGGCCATCATCATCGTCTTTCTTACATGAATTCATAAACAGTACCATCGATGCAAGTGCGAGCGACGTCAGGATCTTTCTGGTCATAATTGTTGTTTTAATTGAGGAATTGTTGGTTAGTGAGAACATTATTTGGCTAACGCAATTTCAATTAACATGCCATATGTTCCTTATAATCACTAAGTCACAACTCCCCGCCTCAAATCGATTACACTTTATCTTTTCTTTATGAATTTGGGGAAACCTCTCATTCTTGTTGCTGTTCGCGAACGGAAACCACGACAGCAAGTCCTACCCTCTTAAGCTGCTTTTACAATTTTGTGTGACTCATCCAAATCAAATCCCTGTTTTCGGTGAGCAATTCCACACAAATATGCGATTGTAGTGGGAATATGTTGAGTCTATATTTGTGTGGCACTACTGAAATGCCATTAGTCATTAAACCTTTTACCTAAGCCATCATACAATGAACCAGATTGTACAGCAGTCAATGCTGTCACCCAGAAATTTTTGTAAAGCCGTCCTCATCAGTTTCCTTATCGCAACAATCGTTATGGGATGCTCAAAAAGTGAAGGTTCAATATCGCCTGGTAAGCCGGTTACCATTGAGAGAAACTTTCAGTTTAACATCACACCAGCCAACCAGTTTGATGAAGAAACTTCGAAGAACATTTCCTTGAAACTAAGACTCTCCATTACAAGGCTTAACCTTGCTGAGAACTCGAGCCAAACGTTATGGGACACCATCGTCACCAATAACAATTTATATGAGTTCACACATCGTCCTGGTCAGAATATCAGCACCACCATAAAGGCCGCACCGGAGGTGTTCACAACCCTTGTATATAACTATGTAATCATTTACAACCATCGCGGGGCACTGGTCACCCGTTCTGAATCAGCAGGGTTGGGTCGCAACGACCCTGATGGACTCGTTGTCAAATTGTAACGCTGTAGAAAGACCAGTACCAAATCCCCCCATTAAAACAAAAGCCTATGCTCATTATTTCAGAGCATAGGCTTAACAGATTGAGGTGGTTGAACAATGAAAGCAGTTATGTTTTGCTTCCTGTTAATTATACTCTTGTCAGAACGCTTTTTTCGGTTCACCTGCAGGTGGAGCAACTGATTCCGGCATAAGAACGGCTATGAATTGATTTTTCCCGTTAAACACAAGCTTTGCGGCTTCCTGAACATCCTTCACCGTCAGTTTATCTACAAATTGCTCGTAGTTTACGAAACGTTTGGGATCACCTTTTTTCTCTTTTAGTTCAATAAGATTACTCAGCCATGTTCCGTTTTCTTTCATACTCGTACGGTATTGCTCCTTCCATTGCTGCTTCACCTTATCAAGGTAAGATTGAGTAGGACCCTGATCTGCAATCTGCCTGAACTCGTTGTTAACCGCTTTTAGTAATGTGTCAACTTTCTCAGGGCCACATGGCAACTGCAACATAAAAGAATAGTTTGAGTAAGGCGCCTTCTCCAGGGCTGCAAAAGATCCACCTCCATATATACCCTGCACTTTTTCGCGGAGTTCTTCAATGATCCGGATATTAAGCACCTCACTCATTGCCTGTAATTTCAGATCCAGCTCTTCGCTATAAGGAATCTCTCCGCTATAAATTGCGAGGATCAGGCTCTTCTGCTCTTTACCTTTACTAAAATTCAACTTTTTAGTACCCGCGACAGGTCTTACTTTGTTGTCAACGAAGCTGAACTTTTTACCACTTACCGGGAGGCTCGCAATGTATTTTTCTATAAGTGGTTTGATGTCAGCTTCCTTAAAACTGCCTACAAAAACAAAGTGCATTCCGGTGGCGTCTCCAAATCGTTCTTTATAGATGGCGAGGGATCTGTCGAGATCAATCTTATCGAAATAATCGGACTTCGGAACGGCCACGGGTGCGAGTTCATTGTTTGCATACATCACCTTATACATGGTATCAATAAACGCAGCTTGTGGATTTGATCCAAGCATCGCGTATTGAGATTTGTTACGTTGAACATATGACCTGAACAGAGCAGTATCCTTGCGGGGTTGAGTAAGATATAGATTGGTTAACTGGAACATTGTTTCCAGGTCCTTTACTGAAGAACTGCCACGGAGGCCGTCTGAAAGAGCACCAAAGCTCGGACTAACCGTAATTGATTTACCGGCAAGAGCCTTTTTAAGATCTGTCGGTGAGAATTCCCCCACACCCATTGCATTCACAACAGGGACTGCATATTCCGCATTGTATTTATCCTTCAGACCATAATTGTTTTTACCCCCTGGCCTGGTTGCAGCCATCAGGATCTGGTCATTCTTAAAATCCGTTGGCTTCAGCGTCACAGTAATGCCATTGCTGAGTTTCATTTCCGTGGTACCCAGAAGCGCGTCTTTGGTACTGCTTACAATTTTACCGGCGGTTGGCATTGTTGTCAGAAGATCAGCGGCCACTGCCTTTTCTTCATAAGCTGTAAGTTCGAGCTTACTGCCATTATCAATTACTGTCAGCAGTTCGGACTCGGATGGTAATTTTTGATCTGCTTTGGGATCGGGGCCGATAGCGAAAACGAACTTGTTTTTTTCATCTTTAAATACGCTAGTAACCGCATTTACTTCTTCCAGCTTAATGCCGGGCAATAATGCCTTTACGTATTCAAATTCCTTATCAATTCCAGGAGTAGGTTCCTGTTGCAGGAAATGACTTACATATTCGTCTACATAATTTGATGATTCTGTTTTATCCCTGTTGTTCCAGGCTCGCTCGTAATTCGTCAGCATTGTTTTTTTTGCACGCTCCAGCTCCGGAGCAGTAAATCCAAAACGTTTAACCCGCTCAATCTCTGCCGTCAGGGCGCTGAGACCTTTTTGCAGGTCACCCGTACCGGTTCCGGCATAAACACTGAACTGGTCATATCCACGGGCATAAGATCCAAAATCAACTGCGCCGAAAAGGAAGGGTGGATTTTCTTTTTGAGTGATTTCCTGGAGGCGCTGGTTCATGAGTGTTGTGAAGATGTTTTGAACCAGGTCCTTCCGGTAGTCACCTACGGTTGTTTTCTCGTTTGCCTTGAATGCGGGATAATTGATCGCCAGCTGGTAGTTGGTTGCCTCCTTATCTGTAACTACGGCGGCAGAACTTGAAGTATACGGTGGCAATTCTACGTTTACACGTGGACGTGGGTTAGGAGGATTTGTTAGTGCAGCGAAATGTTTTTTAACCAGCTCAAGCGCTTTCTCTTTGGTGATATCACCCACTACAATTACCGCCATAAGATCCGGACGGTACCACTCTTTATAAAAACGCCGGATCTCATCATACTTGAAGTTTTTGATTATATCTTCCTGTCCGATGGGGATACGCTGGCCATACTTTGAACCCGCAAATAACTGGGGATAGATCTTCCGCATCATCCTGTCATTTGCACCTTTCCCGAGACGCCTTTCTTCGAGGATGATGGCTCTTTCGGCATCAATATCCTCATCCAAATAGGTGACATTATGGGCCCAGTCTTCCAGGATATCAAAACCTTTTTCAAGATTGCCCGGTTTGTCTGTCGGGATCGGCAATATATATACCGTTTCGTCAAAACTGGTATATGCATTCAGATCATTTCCGAATCCCACACCGATTGATTGAAGAAATGATATGATCTCGTTTTTCTTATAATTTTTTGTCCCATTGAATGCCATGTGTTCGGCCATATGCGCCAGCCCCTGCTGAGAATCATCTTCCAGCACGGATCCGGTATTAACGACGAGGCGGAGTTCAACCTTTTTTTCCGGTCGGGGATTGGGCCTGATATAATAGGTTAAGCCGTTTTCCAGTTTACCTATGGTCACCTTGCTATCGAGCGGCAATTTGTCGGCCGTATTCACCTGGCCCACCTGCGCCGAAACCGTCCCGACCGTAATCAGGACCAGCATTGCAAAAATCGACTTCATTGACATATTTGATTTTTTAAGTTAGCAGTTAGATATAATGGAAACAAATGTATCGAGAGACAGTTCAATTTAACTCCCACTGGTGTAAAAAGTGGGACAGCCGTTGATCCAGACGGGAAATCCGGGTCAACGGCTGCATGATCAAACTTATTCCGTAGAAATGTACGGGCACACCGAAATATATACGAAAGTCTATCTGAGTACTTCTTCAACCGCCTGTCCTACATTACCGCTTGGATTCTGAATTTTCAGGAGCGCGGAGATTGTTGGTGCAATGTCTGTCATATGCGTTTCCCGGTTCAGTTTGCCTGGTTTTACCTTCCATCCATAAAACAACATCGGAACGCGGGCATCATAGGGATTCCAGCTACCATGCGTAGTACCGGTAGCTCCGCCATCAATATAACCCGGCTGAAGGATCATCTGGATATCGCCTCCCCTTTTCGGATAGTATCCATTGCTCACCATCTCTTTTATTTTTGCATTCAAGGTAGTACCGGCAACGTCCTCGAGGTCAAACGCCCGGGAAATTTCCGGTTGCCTGTTAAGATAACCAATGATCCATTTCTTTATGGGCTCCCTGTCGAGTTTCATGGAATCTATAAGCCTGTTATTCAGATGCACCTGGTAGTTGGTATTGGTGACCACCAATTTGTCAGCACCGAACTGACTCTTAAGTCCATCATTGATCTCCCTGTTCCACTTTTCATCCGGGATCACCCCGCCCGGTAATTTATTTTCTTTATTAAAACCCGGAACATGCGAAACACCGTGATCAGCTGAAAGAAACACCAGGTACTCCCCTTTTCCAACCTTCGAATCAAGGTAGGTAAAAAATTCACCCATCTCCTTATCAAGACGCAGATAGTTATCTTCTACCTCTATAGAATTCGGCCCAAATGTATGGCCTATGTAATCAGGAGTTGAAAAACTTATCGCGAGCAAATCAGTAACCTGGTCGGCACCCATCTTTTCATTCTCGATGGCAGCCTTAGCCATTTCAATAGTGAGCGTATTTCCATAAGGAGTGCTTGAAACAACTCCATATGATTTATCCACGAATTTTTTAAGGTCATAAGGAAAACCCTTTTGCTCAGCTCCGAAAGGTTTCCCTTCATAAACATTATCGTCTTTCGTACTTTGCACGTAGGAATTTATGGGATACAGTGTGTTCCAGCCTTTCTCATAATATCCGTTCATCAGTTTACGGCCATTAAATGCTTTCACCCAGTCTGGTTCTTCATTCATATACCAGGTAGAAGTGACAAAGTTTCCGGTTCGTCCATCATACCAGTAAGCCGCATCTGCTGAATGTCCCGCCGGGAGAATAGCTCCCCGATCCTTAATCGCAATACCTATTACCTTACTGCGAAAATTTGTTGCAAGTTTCAATTCATCGGCTATCGATGTAACGAGCATATTTCTGGGACTCATCTCGCCGGCGTTACCGGTTGCGCCAACCGTTTTAACGTCTTTATCTTCTGTACAGTAAACGGAGCGGCTCATTTCGCGGTCCCACCAGCCATTGCCTGTGATACCATGTATAGCCGGAACACTCCCGGTATAAATGCAGGTATGGCCACATGCTGTGATGGTCGGTGTATAAGGAATAAGCGCATTCTCACAGCTAAAACCCTGGTTCAAAAACTTTTTGAATGCCCCGTTTGCGGCATAGCGGTCATAATAACGATAAAGATAATCCCAACGCATCTGGTCAACTACGATGCCTACAACCAGTTTGGGACGTAGTTTTGTAGCAGCAGTAGTGGCAGGGGCGGATTTTGTTTGAGCAAATGTTAAGGAAATAACAAAAGAGAGAGTGGGAACCAGTAGTAGCTTCTTCATCAGGTTGAACAATTTTCGACAAATGTAGGAAAACTTAAACCCCTTCAATCCGGCGCAAGTACCAAATCCATTACCTTTGCGTGAATTTAATCTATCTCAAAACAGATTTTGTTTTCTTATCAAACCAATACATATGGCAGATATTTTTGACAGGCTTCTGAAAAATTATGGCCCGATTGGGCAACATCGTGAAAGAGCTCATGGTTATTTTGCTTTCCCGAAACTTGAAGGCCCCATCGGCAGCAGGATGAATTTCCGGGGAAAAGAAAAGATCGTCTGGAGCCTGAATAATTATCTTGGCCTCGCTAATCATCCCGAGGTTAGAAAGGCTGATGCTGATGCAGCAGCTAAATTCGGTCTTGCAACTCCCATGGGCGCAAGGATGATGAGCGGAAATTCCAACCATCACGAACAACTTGAAAAAGAACTTTCAGAATTCGAATCAAAAGAAGATACAATATTGTTAAACTTCGGTTACCAGGGTATGTCAAGCATTATCGACGTAATCTGCAGCCGGCACGATGTAGTGGTGTATGATGCGGAAAGCCACGCTTGTATCATAGACGGTCTGCGCCTTCATCCCGGCCATCGTTATGTATATAAGCATAACGATATGGCCGACTTTGAAAGACAGCTTCAGCGGGCCACCACACTTATTGAAAAGCAAAATGCAGGAGGTATCCTGGTTATTACAGAAGGTGTATTCGGAATGGCCGGCGACCAGGGTAAATTAAAAGAGATAGCAGCCCTGAAATCAAAGTACCAGTTCCGTTTATTGGTCGACGATGCTCATGGGTTCGGAACACTTGGTAAAACAGGTGCGGGTGCCGGCGAAGAGCAGGGCGTTCAGGATGATATCGACCTGTATTTTTCTACTTTCGCAAAATCAATGGCATCAATCGGTGCATTCCTTTCAGGGCCCAAAACGATAATCGATTTTATCCGCTATAATATCCGCTCACAGATCTTCGCCAAGAGTCTTCCCATGCCAATCGTATTGGGTAATCTCAAACGCCTTGAACTATTAAGAACAGAGCCCGGTCTTCGTGAGAAACTCTGGCAGAACGTAAAATCGTTACAGTCTGGTCTTAAAGAGCGGGGATTCAATATCGGAAAAACCGATTCACCCGTGACGCCAGTTTATATGAATGGCGGCGTGGAAGAAGCCACTGCTATGGTAATGGATCTGCGTGAAAACTATAATATTTTCTGTTCGATCGTAGTGTACCCGGTGATACCAAAAGGGCATATTATCTACCGTCTCATTCCTACTGCTGCACACACAGCTGAGGACATTGAAAAGACTTTAGAGGCTTTTGACGAGACAAAGCAAAAACTGGATGCCGGAGCATATAAGGTTGAATTTATACCAGATATGGCAAACGCCTGAAACACATTTGACTCAACAAAATGAACTGCCTTCACGGCAGTTTTTTTTTGCCCGGGTCCCGGGGTATTTGGGATCAAGTTTAATTCTTGGGGGATAATTTTGTCAAGCATAGATTTTTGCGAGTCTGAAGAGGAAAAAATTAATGTCTCGGACACCTCTGGCAGAAGCTCTGAAGGCTTTGATTTTCGCATTGAAAGATTCTGCTGAGGCATTTGTGCTTCGATTGTTGAAGTAGTTGAGGATATCCAAATAATAGCTTTGAATGGTTCTTACCACGGTTCTGAAGGAAGCGATTCCGCAGTCTTCTACATCATTGTACCAGAGCGCCAACCGTTTGAAGGCTTGTTCTTTTGAAGTACAGATTTTGAAGATTGAGGATAGATTCATTGAGATGTCATATGCCTTTTTTAGCTCCGGATACCTTTCGAACATGATAGCAGCACGATGCTTTTGACTGTCGGTCCAGGCATTTGCTTGTTTAAATAAAAGGTACCGGCTTCGGGCTAGCAGTTGTTTTGGAGAGTCACCGTTTGGCAATAATTGTGGGATATAGGTCTGTTGAAGTTTTTTTGATCGCGCTATCTGTTCATTTTCTTCATCTAACTCCTGCCACCGGTACTTTATTCTTATTTCCTGTACCGCCTCTGTAGCCAGTTGCTGTACATGAAAACGATCTACTACCTTGTGTGCATAAGGAAAGCATCGTTTGACGATCAAATGCATGCCTGGAGCCATATCCAGGGTTACTTCCTGCACGCTTTT
>NZ_JBTLQG010000018.1:0-114222 GCF_054461535.1 Flavitalea antarctica | reverse complement strand
GAAATACTTGGTGATGAAGTACTGGCAACAGCGCTTCTAGACAGGTTATTGTTTAAATGTGAGGTCATCAGTCTTACGGGCAAAAGCTATCGACTACAAAACAGACAAACAATTTTCGCAAACTAGTTCATAAAATCTCTCATTCTGTATTCCATGTTGCCAAATCTTCTGTATCATTGTTGCCAATTATTCTGCATTCCTAATTGCCAAAAGTTCTGTATTGTTAGTTGCTGATTACATCCTACGTCATGTAGCATCTCCAGCGATCGGATAATGATTGTCTCATCATCAAAAAATTCAAGCGCTTCGTCTACAGTCATTCGCAAAACCTCCGCGATGTTTTTATAATTGCAAGTAATCTCGAGAGTTTTTGCATTGTAAATTTCGTGGTGAAACTGGCCGGTAATATGGCTGGAAATCGCAGAATAATTTCACAGATTTTCCCAACTGTGACTCTCGAGAATGCAGTCTGGACAATTGTTTGAGTGGAATCCGGTGGATCAATTTTTGAGGGTGAATCGAATCACCGGTTAGTTCACTGGAATTACGATAAGATTTGATATAATTTGACACGCCTAAAAACAAAAAACCTAGCAAAATCAAGTGTTTTGCTGGGATCTGATATCATTTGATATCCGTAGTTGTGACCGCGTCAGGATTCAAACCTATTGCGGAATGTCTTGTCCAGCCTGTATTTCAAAGATTGTTCGATACTCAGTTCACCGAATAATTCACTGAACTTCAAATTTACAAATTATCGGACATAAAGAAGAATGTTTGCGAACTATGGGGATAATTGCATCTGTTGAAACAGTGTAGATATTCCTTTGAGTTGAATTTGCCAGAATAGCTTTAATTGTTTGCGGTTGAAAGGTTCCAATTCATTACTCTCCGCAGATCTCATTTGCAAAGCGATGTAAAATGATGAAGTAGTTGATAGACAACACATGCAATTTTGGTTCGTATGCAGTTGAGCGCAAAAAAAGGCACTTAACTATTGTACTTTCAGAGACCAAGGAGAAAAAAATGCTTGCAAAAATAATTCGAGCAACTCGTGCCCCTTGGTGACTGACCACTGGGTATTTGACTGCGCAGACCCATAGATGAGGTCGATAAGCACTGACTCGGGAGGACACTTTAAGGGCTTAAGAGATTCTCGGTTTGGGAACCCGTGATTTTCAGAGCCCTCGCCAATCAGATGAGTAGTTATTGGGACTTGGCCACTGGGAGGTCTGAATTCCCAAGTCGTAGGGGAGGCTTAACAACTTGTGTTTGATATGAGAATAGTTTAAACACTTACCATTACAAAATTAATTTGCCTAAGCCTTGACAATTCTATAATAACGAGTATTTTAACCACCAAATTCGCTGCCCTTTTAAATCCGTGAATGGGACTGGCGTGGCGAAACTATGATTATAAATATCAGGGTGTCGAATATGTTGGATTCGGCAAACTCCCCACAATTCACGCTTGTGGGTAAAGTTCCAATGAACAAGCAACACAGACCACCATCTCATGCAATCTTCATTGTTTTCTAAAATGCATTTTCATTGTGAAATGCAAATATCGCGCACTCAAAGTGCGTTATATTTCAGATTGGGTGCATCTATTCACAACGTGCATAAGATGAGATATTTCGGGCTAGGAGATCTTAGATGTACGCTGGTAGTGTTTTCGCAAAGACATTTGAACACCAAATAAAATCACTGTATACGTCACTTTGTGACGTATAAAAATTATTACAGAGAAATAAACGATAAATTAAGTGTGCCAGGTGAGCCGCGCGCTTCGGCGTGGTAAGCTTGTTTGCCAAAGCCGAAGCGCGCGGCTCACGGAGCAAAGTTAGCGGGTAAATTTTTGAATGTCGGTGATCGGGGGACGTATTAACATCGTGAGCTCGTGGTATTTTCACCGTAGCCAACCCAACGACAAAGGTTAATTAAGTGGGAACGTATTGGTCCGTCCTGGCCAGGAAAAATAACTTCGTCAATCGGATATTGACAAAATTATTTTTCCTTCACAACTGCTTAGCTGTTGCTGATCATCGGCAACGTCGGCTAACGCGGTCTTGCCAAAAGCGGCCATCAAGATTCCTGATTTTGCAAGTTACAGTCGGGCAGCCATCGGCAATACCCATCACGTTGTGCGCAACTACAAGTCCATCAAATGGAATCGATAAAAACGAGTGGTCGTCCCACAACGAACTATACAATTGTCGAGAGTGGTATCATGATCACAACATTTACCCATTCTAAACTTCCGACCGAAGAGCACGTGCCTTTTGAATATATAACGAACGAAAAATTTTATTACGTTAATAAAAATCCAATGCTGTTGATTTTGGCCGGTATTTTTCTCCTGATATTTATCTTTGTGTTGATAATTCATTCCCAAAGGAGAGCCGATTAACCCTGTATCAATTATTTTACTTGGCCATTATTAATAGTTCTTTTCACGGCGTGTACTTCATGTTACAGCCGAAAAGGTATTATTTAAAAACCTTTACAGACAAATCTATAAAGTTCAAAATCAACAACAATGAAGCCGAGGTCGTCAAGTTTGTGGAAACTGTAATTATCAGGCGAAACGAACATCTTAGATTTAAATATGGTACGCCGAATCCATACTTGTCATATGATGCTCAATTCTCCAATTTCAATATTATGCTTAGGGAACAAATAATCAACGCTGCCGAGTACCAAAGCCGGTATCTGCTTGTTTCAACGCCCCGCACGGAAATATTCAAGAGTTGCGAGATCTCTTTACTACTTAAATTCATATGCAGGTAATTAGACAATTTTATTTCATTTTGAGTGAGACTAGGATATAGCGTTTGTAGACTTTTAGTGAAATCGCTAAGTATGGTATCGAAATGTGTTGCGAAGTTTTTCCAGTCATCATCCATCTTGTCTTCGTCTTTTAGTGCTCTGATTAATTTCCTGACACTATCACCGCTTCCATCTTCATCCGAAACCTTTTTCAAGCGAACAAGCTCATCTTTGGATACGTGGAGGGAGAAAATGGAAGCATGCGACGTGAGCTTTTGAACACCTGTTTATTTAACAGCTTTTTGGTAGTCACCTGATAGACCGAAGGATGGTGTCTTGATTACAACACGGAGGGACCGCCTAAGTCTCTTCCATACCTGTCACCCAGTTTAGGCCGGTTGGTGGGGCAAAGACTCAAAACAAACACCGAGGTTTTATCTACAAATAGCCCTTGCTTTTACATTAACCGCTTAAACATTCTCTCTGTGTTGCTATCCGCATAAATACCATATCCATCGACAAATACCCCGAGAAGGCCGTTACTCGCTGACAACGCATAAACCACGGCTTCATCCGCGGGATCGCTATGACCTTCGAAACGGTAAACTTCATGAATTTGAACATCAGCAAGATCATACGTCTTGTTAATCTGGTGGCAATTAAGCTGATTCTTCTTCAGGTTATAGTCGAATCGATAGCCTCGATTACGTAGGTCCATGACCGCAGCCGTTAGAGTGTCATAGCTATACATGGTTCATTTTTTAGTCGATTCAGATATCAATTATCCGATGGACTGCTAGTCTGTTATCGGTTGTTCGGTGTATGTACTTGAAAAGGTGATCTACTTATTGTAATTTTGGTTACCGCTTTTACGTTGTTACATGTAAGAACGTCGATTATTTGCGAGCCAAAGCATTCCATGGCCATTTCGCGAAGTGTTGCCTTCCCAGACGGTGAAGCGTGTTTTACGGATTGTTAACCCTCTCATGCGACTCGCTTTCCTATTGCCAAAGAATTTGTTTCTGCGTGCTGGAAATCTAAAGGCATATGTTTCCGACCAATAGAAGTTGACTACTTTCGAAGTCCCATTAAGCCGGTAATGGCGAAACTCGCTGAAAGTCGATTGGGATTTTTGTTACAGCGTACACGTAATTTGTAAAGATGCGCACAGTGATTAGCCCGATAAGCTCCATGAGAGCACCTTCATCATAACCGTTGTCAAAAAACCGTTGTAATGCCTCCTCTGAAGCATGACCTTGTTCTTCTAAAATAGAGGTCGTAAGATGTATTAGGACATCCAGTTTTGGATCTTTTAACTCCCCCTTACGTATTGACATAATTTCCGCGGTTGTAAAACCCTTTTTAATTGCGGTAATGGTATGGGCTGCAAGGCAGTAATCACAGGCATTCAACTCAGAAACCACCAGCGCGATGACCTCTCGTTCTTTCGGTGAAAACACTCCCTGATTCAAAGTTTCTTCAAATGCCATAAACGCCTTCAACGCTATATGTGAATATCCCATTGTTGCGTAAAGATTCGGCACTTTACCGAGTTTCTTGGTTATAGCATCAAAAAGGAATCGACTTTCTTCATTTAAGGCTTCTTTAACCGGGACCGATATCGTGTACATTTTCGATTGTTTTTGTAAAAAAAAGAGGTTAGGATGATTAGCGGCCTGCTATGCGACACGAAATGATTGATAAAAAAGTATCGTAGCAGTCAGCTAAATGATCTTATCCTCATAAGGTGATAAAAAGTGACCTCCGAATACATGGCGTCAGATGATCTGTTTTGTGACCGATGCCTGTTAGGTCTTCGAGAAGCAACATATCGCCGCCTGTGAACTTGCGGGTTTCCCCGCTGCTACATGTGATTTCCATTTCCCCGTCAAGGAGAATAATAAACTGCCGCCTTACTGAGGGATTGTAATTCAATTCACAATTTGCTTGAGTCTCGCAAAAAAATAACATTTCGGGGGTTACTGGTTTTGACAACAGATTGCCCCCATCTTCATTATTGAGGAGCACGGGAACCACATCGAAACAACTGTTCCCTTCGTGGTCGGAGTATATTCTGGTATAATGCATTTAATGGAGTGTTTATAGTTGATAAATTATTAGGTCAGAATTTTTATAATTTCAACTTCTACGTATAATCAGGACGCTGCCGCTGAAATTACAAACACTGATACTATAGCGTTCGTTGAAACGAATATAAAGCCGCATAACGTGTGATAACCGCTGCAATATTGCTTCACGTCAGATTCCGAAGGCGACCTGTCCTTGCCCTAGGCATCTGCATTGACCAGTTTGGGTTCCTTTGCTTTTTGACCTGTCTGAAAACACATTCAGTGACAAACTATTTGTTACACAAAGATTATATATACTTAGAAGTTGCGGTTGACTTTACTAACATTACTTTTTGATTTTTAGATTCATCAAATCCCTTAACTGTTATGCCTTCAACTCTTCAATTTGCCTTTTATGTAGCTAGGTTGAATTTTCAGCAGGTTGTAAACAGGAAATAACGATACAGAGCTTTTGGAAATTAGGAATGCAGAATAATTGGCGACAATAGGACAGCATGTTCGGCAACATAGATACTGACTAAGAAATTTTTGAACAGCTAGTATGCAAAGATGCGTTGTCGTTATTGTATTCAATAGCTTTTACCTTTCAAGTTGGTAACGCCGCATTTGAACAAAGGCCAATACACCGGTTGCCATCTTCGGGATTGCGATTTGTACGCAAATGCTGGCCGCACGCTCATTTCTCTTATTTGAGCCGTTTTAAAGGCTTTACATTTTCAATGATGGAGTTGTCGAAAGAAGCGGACAACAGGAATAGGACATGGCTATTTTTCACATCTTCTCCAAGTCGCAGGATCAGCAGTCTCATCTGCGAGGCAACAGAGATTTGTTGTCCGATACGCCAGCTGATTCTGATATCAACCAAATTCATGCAATTATATCCTGACCCGAAAATTTCACAAAGGGGGTTAGGGTCGCAGTTCGTCCCCTCAGTTCTCGTGCACCGTCACCCAAGCGGCTCATGAAAGTTTAGGAGCGGTTGCTCAACCATCGCGTTGAATGAAAACATCAAAATAGTTGAACGAGGCTATAAAAAATGGAATGAACTTTTCTTAGAACTTTACATTCGGAAGCAGAAAGAGACTGAATTCATCGGGTTGCATTGTTCCGGCAGCAGTGGTTTTTTGTGAGATGATTAAACAGTCTTTATGATACAAGCAGGCAGTTATAGTTAGTTTTTCATTGGCAGTAGGTTTAGGTACGCAGGCGGTTGTTTCTACAATCGCCTGCTTCGTTATGGCCGAAAGTCAATCTTATTTTACGCTTACTTTTGATGGGCAGATAAATAGAATAACGATCGTGTAGATTACAGGCTGAAGTACACGTTCAAGTTTTTGTTTGATCCACCATTCTACAAGCAGACTGAATAAGCCTACAACGTTGCGTTAAGGGTCCTTGTATGAATATTCTAAGTATGAAAGGGGCAAATCCGTGAGTGAGCTGAGGCTAAGTGATATAATTATTAATGGTGCAATCGTAATCATAACAAAAATTCCACTTATCAACATATCTCCAGTGTCAGGTTACAACATGTAACGAGATCAACGGTAAAGATAGAGAGCATAGTAATCACTGGAACTACGCTCGCGTATATTCAACCAGCACTTATCTTGGAAAACGAAATTGCGGTAACCCGGGAATTTGACTTTTTTTGCGGGGGCAAGGAAGTACAATCGATCCAGATTCATGATTCCACTGTGCTCACACAAGGGGAGTTGCAGGTCAGCTGGCCTGTGCAACCAATGGCGGCAGAGTATGACCTTGAATGGGCATATATTGATGCTTCTGCGCTCTCCAAGTACTATTCTTCCGGTACAACGCTTGACAGGGCGAAAATCTTTCTGAATAATGCGACCCGCGTAACCACGGCATCTTCCAGCTACCGGATACCATTGTTATACGATAACAACGGTCATTTGTTTGTTCGTGTCCGGCCGGCACAATTTAAGAACGGCAATCTGAGATTTGAAACCCCGTGGAGTACGAACTTTCCTAATGGATTGGGGCAATACAATTTTGCCGGGCATGAAAGTTCACTTAACTGGCAATCAACGATCAGTTTTGCGGAAGACGGTAAACGCAAAGCCGTGATTCAATATTTTGATGGCTCGCTGAGAAGCCGTCAGACTGTTACCAAAGATAACTCGACCGACACAACTATCGTGGCCGAGTCTTTCTATGATCACCAGGGAAGAGCTGTGATACAAGTGCTTCCGACTCCTTCACTAAGCAAGATAATAGCTTTCAGTCCGAACTATAATAAATCTATCAATGATGCCGAATATGTGAAAGGTCTCTATGATGGTACGTTGTCTGGCGACTGTATTACCGGCGCTCCCGGTATGAGCGATTCAAGCGGCTCGTCTAAGTACTACTCGCCCAGGAATCCGCTGAAGAACTTTTTAAAGAATCAATTTATACCCGATGCAAAAAAGTTCCCGTTTGCTGAAACGCGTTTTACTCCTGATAATACCGGCCGGATCGCATTGCAAGGTGGAGTAGGAGAAGACCTTCAGATTGGTAAGACTGCCGATGGCGCCTCTCACGAGACCCGATATTTTTACGGTGGCGCGAACCAGGAAGAACTGGATGCATTATTCGGCACCGAAGCAGGTAACTCAAGCCATTATTTTAAGAATATGGTAAGGGATCCCAATGGGCAGTATAGTGTGAGTTATGTGGACATGCATGGCCGAACAGTAGCTACTGCCTTAGCCGGTACGCCCCTTGCCAAATTGGATCAATTACCATCGAAAAATGAAAAGGTAACTACCCGCAGATTGCTTGACGACAAATCAAACATTGTTCGCGGTACGGAGATTCGTGCGGAAAAGGCATTGCTAGTCGCCAGGGCTGGTCAGCATAATTTCAAATACTCATTGATGCCGGATAGCCTGACGATTCCAGATAAAGACGGTATGAATATCTGCTATGACTGTATCTACGATTTGGAGATTACCATATCAGACGATTGTAGCAACACAACTTTCGGTGGTAACCCACTAAGAATAGTGCGTACCAACATGTCGGTGATTCCTTTAAATACTAGTTGTGATGCGAACCAGCAATTTCCCAGCGTTGATACCAGTGTTTATCTCCCGGAGGGCAGTTATCTGGTGACAAAGCGGCTAGTAATAAATAGGAGTGCAATGGACTACTACCGTGACAGCGTCTATTCAATAAGAAACCGAACAACAACACTGGAACAATCTATTGCAAACCAGTATACGCTGCTGCGAGAGACTCAGGAATGCGAAGTGACCTGTGCGAGTTGTGAGGCCAGCCTGGGTCCATGGGATGAGTTCCGGGAAAGTTATATCGTGGGGCTCGGTATAAATGCAGCTGATTCTGCACAGTATCGGGATCAGGCTTATAGCGCATACCAAACAAGAAAACTTGAGTGCGATAAAATCTGTGAGCGGATTGGTATACATAACGATCTGCGTGAACAAATGCTGGCAGATATGAGTCCTCCATCTGGTCAGTATGCAAATGCTGATTTAATCGATGAATACTCTATCTTTTTTCCAATGCAAGGGCTACCAGTATGGCACGACGGTCGCGTCGATTACAGGGACGAGAATGGAAAGCCGGAAGTAATTGATCCTAGGTCCCTCAGCCAGGAGGAGTTTATTGCACGATTTAAACCATCATGGGCTGAGGCGTTGCTTATTTTGCATCCTGAATATCACAAATGGAATCTTTATAAGAATTTGAATGAAAGTCAGGCCTGGGATGAGCAATTTAAGAAAGTAACTAGCTACGACGAGGCGAAAAACAGAGGTTATCTCAACCCGGGAAATTTCATACCTCCCAATAATACAAGCAAGTTTAATTATGTATCCGGATTTCGTGATCCATTTTTTACAGACTATATAGGTGTCCATGTAACCACTGCTCAAAAGGCAACTATGCAGAGTGCGTTGAACCAGGTCGCAGCGGATAACGCCAGATCAATGTGGGCAATGGCGACGATTACGGGGCATTGTCCTAAAGATGACATGACCTGTATCAACACTTTTTCCAACAATAATAATGCCTTCGAATTGAGTGCTGATTGCGCAGGGGATCTAAATATTGCCTGGAAAAATTTTCAGTCCTTATATCAAATAGCCAAGCAGGATATAATCAACAAGATGCTGGAGGATTATAACTCAAGTGTGTCTTCTAAGATCGTTCTGGCCCATCTTAAAAGGGATGGTCATCATCTGCATTTCGTAAGTAAGGAACTCAATTTGAGTGATCTGCCAATAGCTACCAGGGATGAAGTTGCCATGCGTGCTGCCGAGCAGGCCAGCTACGCAAGAAACTGCGAATATTATGTGGAGTATTGGTTGGAACAACTAGGTCCATGTAATTTAACCGAAAGTGAAAAAGCCGCAATCATACCCCAACTTAAACAAATATGTATTGAAGGCAGTGATGCCAGCCATCCGCTTGGTTCTTCATCTGTCAGGCCATCGAGCACAAATCCCTACCGCAGTTTCGAACAGTTTCTTAAACAATATCTCGGTAGCCGCTACAATGAAAGTTGTAATGCTCTTTTGATAGAAGCACCTAAAGCGTATGCCGTTCCTCTAAATTTTGGCAGTAGCACAATCATGTCCAAGCCGGATACTTGCGCTTGTGAGAAAATCAATAGCTATTTCAATGTTTATCAAGCCAACCGCTTGGGTACGGAGTCATTTTCTGGTTATTTAAACCGTACGGTTAAAGTGAGTATAAGCCAGGGAAGCCTTGATACCCTTAGGTTATCTTGTACGGGTCAGCTGGTCTGTAATTTTCTGGAAAACCCGGTCAAGCTACCGTCACTGTTTAATTGCAGCACGCAGTCGGCTATTTGTGTTGATTGTGACGTTTTCGAAAGTGCCTACACCGCATTTAAAGCGGATTATCCGAACATCGTGCCAGTACAGGCAACTGAAGATAGCCTGCAAAATGTGAGAAACAATTTGTTTACTAGGTTCATGAATGCCAAGCTTGGATTTGCAAAGGGGCTACCTGAATACATCTCATTTATGGATACTTGTGGTATTCTAACTTCATCTGCGGAATGTGACTCTTTGAAGGCGATTGCAAACAACTTCACTTATGTACCAATATGCGATAGCAGTAGATATTTCGCTGGGGCAGATGGAATTGGGGTAATCAGTTCATCAGCTGTCTATGCAAACGGTACAGCTCATATCCCTGATTATTTTGCGCAGTCTCATGCTGGGCCCTCGTTTTGGTCAAGGTACAGGATATTAGATACCCTTTACTCAGGTAACGTATTCACTGTAGAGACCCGAATGAAAAGACCAGGCACCGCGGATATTCCACTTACTGTTGATTTTCATGTCCATTACAATGAAAATAGTAACTTGGATAAGGTTGCTGGAATATTTTCCGTCCCCAAAGCAGGCGCCACTGCAGCTGATTCTTCAGGTGGATATCGAGGTAGGCTAGCCCACGGACGGACCGGTCAGCAGGTAGACGCGACTTCACCAAAAGTGCCCGACTTCAGAGACTGGGTAATTCTTAAACTGAAGCATTCTACCGACAATATCTGGCGCTTGTATGTGAACGATACTCTGGTGAATCAGCTGTATCTTGATAGCTCGGTCAGGAAAATCAATCAAGTTAGTATTGGGGTGCAGGGGCTGAATTTTGGATATATTGATTACATAAAAGTATATGATGGTAATGGCTTGCTTCAGTATACAGAAGAATTTGAAGATAACTGTCAGTCCTCTACAAATACACCACTTGCGTTTAAGCATAAAGATTTACCCACAAATTGTGAACGTGCATTCGTAAATCACTATAATACACAAAAAGGGACATCTTATTCTAAACCTCAAATTGACTCGTTGTATAGCAACTGTGGTTTAGTCCTTCCATATTGTCCAGATGTCTCTGCATCCCAACTTAATCAATCACTGACGGAATTTACAATTAACAAAGGTCTTCCAAGACTAGATGCCGGTGGTTGTGATACGACGCACTGGAAAGTAAACTTTGGCAACTCTGCGAACTATGTGAGTCCATTGCCTTTAAGTCAATTGATGAAAAATGGAGTTTTGACTCATCCGCAGCTCCCCAACACACCGACCGCTGTCGATTTTGATTACTACGATACTGTCTGCGTCAACAACCAACCGTTGACTTTTGAATACAAGATTAAATCAAATGTGCCGGCATCCGGCGCAGATCATTTTTGGCTCTGGTTGACCTGGTTTGATTACAACGGGAACAGTTGGCGAAATTTGATCTCGTCAAAGTTCAATAGTGCACAAATGGGATATTGCGATCTTCTATGTTCCAATGTCTCAGTTCCTCAAGGTCAGTCCTATTCTACACCAAAAGTTATTCGCATCAGCTATTGGAAAGATTCAATATCTGTCTTCTTTGATGGACAATTCTACTTTAAAGAGAAAGTAAGCCTTCCCAGAGCTAGATTCAAGAGTTTTGCGTTTTCGTCGTTCTCGAGAGATTTCGAACTCGACTATGCCCGAATCTATGACAGTACCAACACTTTAGTATATAATGAAGAATTCAATGACTGTACTGCGCAGGCAAGAATTCAACTTCCGAAATGCACAGATTGTAAGGTTCGTTTTCAGGACTACTTTAACGAGAAATACCGCACCAATTTTAACTATTCACAAATCAGTAGTGTTTACCAGCGAATTACCGGTACACCTTTGACCCTCTGCGGACAGACAGGTGCTACGCTTTGTGGCAATGCTGAATCATCATACGAGGCAGTCGATTTTCCTGGTGGAGCTACCTGTAAGGATTCTACGCTGATAGCTTATAGCGTCGGAACTATTTTATATGAAAATTACCGCGATTCATTGGTTAACAATTTTGATGAACGCTACCTGGCTAAATGTCTTGCGGCTAAGAGCCTTGAAAAATTCACGGTAACTGATACTTCGAGTGAGTATCATTACACCCTGTATTATTATGATCAGGCAGGTAACCTGGTAAAGACAGTACCACCTGCGGGTGTTAACGAGAGTAAGTTTGGTCACATGATTGCGTGGTCGGATTCCGTTAAGCTGGCCAGAACCAATAGGCAGCATCTTACACCGAAGCATATCATGCCAACTGATTACCGTTACAATACTTTAAACCAGGTGGTGGCCCAACATTCATCAGACGGTGGTAAGTCCATGTTCTGGTACGACCGGCTGGGTAGACTGGCTGTATCTCAAAATGCAAAGCAGTTTGGTGCCAGTGCCACGGAAACCAATCGCCTATATAGTTTTACCATGTATGACTTCCTGGGTCGTATAACAGAAGTAGGTCAGATAAAAAACACCACGGCAAACCCAATGACAGATGCGCGCAGCCGGGACGTGGCATTGTTGTCCGGATGGATCACGGCTTCAGCCAGTGGCAAAAGTGAGCTTACTAATACTTATTATGATCTTGGTTATCCTGGTTTAAATAACGGCGCAGTCATCTCTCAGACTAACCTGCGTAACCGTGTGTCCTATACCAGCTTTACGGCACTCAGCAACCCGGTACAATTCACACAGGCGACGTTTTATGCTTATGATATCCATGGTAATGTCAGACAGTTGACACAGGATTATGGCAGTGCCTTTACAAACATGATGACGGCCCGTTATAATCGGTTCAAGAGCCTGCATTATGAATATGACCTGATCAGTGGTAAGGTAAACCAGGTTTCTTACGAACCAGGATTCAAAGATGCCTGGTACCACCGCTACGAATATGACGCTGAAAATCGGATCACCAAGGTACAGACTTCGGTCAACGGCATCCATTGGGAAACCGATGCACGGTATGAATACTACCGGCACGGACCGCTGTCCAGAACGATCCTGGGTGGACAAAATGTCCAGGGTATCGACTATGCCTACACGCTGCAAGGGTGGCTGAAGGGTGTTAACAGTACCAACCTCTCCGCTGACCATGATATGGGCAATGATGGAGCGGTTAATTTATCAAACCAGTATACGGCCAAAGATGCAGTTGGCTTCTCGCTCAACTACTTTGCCGGCGATTACCACGCCATTACAGGTCAGATCAAATTCCCCGGAACCAATGGGTTATTTCCCGGCACAACAATACCGGCCATGTATAACGGTAACATCAGTAGCATGGCTGAATCGATTGACAAGATGTCAACAACGGGGCTGTTTGGTGGAAAAACCATGCTGTACAACTACATGTATGACCAGTTGAACCGGATCACCGGAATGGATGCCTACAACAATTTCAATGTTGCGAGCAACAACTGGAATGGTATGGTAAAGCTTGACCAGTACCAGGAGCGGGTGGCTTATGATGCCAATGGTAATATCCAGAAATACCTGCGACATGGTCACCTGACTGGTGGCAACCTGGTTATGGATAGCTTGTCCTATAAATATGATCTAGCGAACAAACGGCACAACAGGTTACTTCAGGTAGTAGATAATGTGTCTCCAACAAGGTATGGCACTTACCGTGACCTGGATCCTCAAAGCTCAACTACGAACTATCAATATGATGCAATTGGTAACATTGTGGCCGATGCTTCGGAAGGCATCACATCAATAGTGTGGAGCGTGTATGGAAAAATCCTGGAGATCAACCGCACCGCTAGCACAAACAATCCAACGACTAAGATCGTATATACGTACGATGCACAAGGTAATCGGATCAGTTCGGTGACCACGAAATCGAATACCACCAACCGGGATTATGTCTGGTATGTACGGGACGCACAAGGCAACGCCATCGGTGTGTACAAAGCAACCGGTAGTACCAACCTTGGTAGTCTCTACCCGGCACTGTCTGAACGCTACATCTACGGAAGCAGCCGTCTCGGATCATACAACCTGTCAACTTCTGTGAGAGATGGATCCGAGCAAATGAAAAATGTGTACAATTACGGTTATAACAGGGGCGAGCGAAACTACGAGTTATCAAACCACCTTGGAAACGTGCTGACTACATTATCTGATAAGAAATTCGGCGTACCTTCAGCCGGCAATAGTTCTTTGATTGATTATTATACAGCAGATGTCACTAACGCCACATCGTACTATCCATTTGGATCGATCATGCCTGGAAGGACCTGGAGTAATGGAGGTAAATATCGTTACGGTTTCAATGGTAAGGAGAATGATGACAATGTCAAGAACGCAGAAGGCACACAGCAGGATTACGGAATGCGGATTTTCGATCCTCGAATTGGTAAATTCTTGTCAATGGATCCAATCACAAGTGATTTTCCTTTTTATAGCCCGTATCAGTTCGCCGGCAATAAACCTATCTGGGCGATCGACTTGGATGGCATGGAAGAGTGGATGCAAACCCAAGCTAATTTGCAAAAGCAACGAGCAGTCCTTCAGATGAAATCGCTGGCTTCACCTAAAGCCACAGTAAGTGCGTATAATCCAGGAAACAAAACGTTTGCTCAAAACTGGAGGGATTCAAAGAATATCGCAGCAAATATTTCTTATGACATTATGAATGGCTTTTACACGCTACCACAGCAGTTGACTGCTGACATGCGGAATGAAGATTACATTTACAATATTGGCGGAAATTATTACAATGCTAGGGGGATTTTTGATGAGAAGCAAAGACTTAAAAATTTCAACAATGGAGCAACCGCTCTTGTTCCCGGTAGCTTAGCATCCAAAACTGAGGGAATACTAGCGAAGTATGCAGACAACGTAATTATTGGAATCGAAAATAAAGTGACTCAGCAAATAGCCTCTAAGACGAAAAATCTTGTGAGTATAAATACAATTGAAGGAGATGTCATGATTTTTTCTAGCAAAATTGGTGATGAGCTCGTTGAGGGCATTACAAACTTCAAAGTTTCGGATGGGAAATTGTTTTTAAATCAATTGCATTTGGAAGGATCTGCAGCTAACAAGGTCGGTCGAGAAGCACTTTGGAAAATGGCAAAAGATTTAGGAAAGCAATACAATGTGAAAGAAGTTATTATTCAAGGGGGGAAGCGCACAACAGGAAAATATAAAGGAAAAGAACCGACTCCTATAACTATTAAAGTAGATTAATATGCCAAAAATTATAATGCAAGGGTGGCAAGAAGGAATGAAAAAGGTATCTCTGACAAAACTTCAGAACACACTATTACAAGTTCCATTACAGGAATCGAAAGATAATGTTGACAGATTGTTATGTAGTCAGATTATTGAGATCGAAATCAGTGATCGTTCGACTGCTGCTCAGTTCGTAAAGGAAGCAGTAAGTCTGGGTGTAATCTGTACTATTGAGGATTGAATTCTTTTCATCGAAAGGGTCCTGAAGTTGATTTGTCGTACCATCGAGTACACAGCGAGCAAAGACTTTGGACATGGTCATAATTTTCAGTAAGACAGGCTTTCAGAGTTGTTGTAGCTCAAGATACCAGGCCGGTTCCTGCCAGCGCTAATGGAACAAACTGGTCATACAATTCTTCCTTGTGTGACCTCCTGAGTGGGAGATACGATAAATCTGCTGGTGCTGATGAAAGTAATTTCGAACACATCATTGCGTTGTCGGCTTTTATTTATCTGGCCAGAAACAACAGGCAACTTCTTACTTCCCAGCATATTAGCTGACTGATTGCAGTTTATACTTCAAACAAGGTAGTCACGCAAAATTCTTCAGACGGTGGACAGTCTATGTTTTGGTGAGTCCACCTTGTAGACTCGCTGTATCAAAACGCAAAGCAGTTTGCTGCCAGTGTCACGGAAACCAATCGCCTATATAAATGCGCCTAGTAAAAATTAAACCAATCAAAAGTGGTTTGCAACATTGTAGAACCAACGTAACCGGTTGTCCTATTCAAACTTCACGCCACTCAGCACCCGTTGCAATTTATCCTGACTATGTTTTGTGCCTATGATATCTATGGTAATGAAAGACAGTTGACGCAGGATTATGGCAGTGGCTTCGCCAACATGAAGACAGCCCGTCATAACCGATTTAAGCGTTTGCCCTATGAAAAGGGCCTGATCAGTTGAAAGGTGAACCATGTTGCGGTATGATGAATACGTAGGTAAAAGACAATCAAGAAATATATGGAAGACGCTCAAAAAGGGAAATCTAATCTTCCGGACAATATATCAGTTCAAAATGAATAATCTTTTATGAAGCACAAGAAATACGTTTTTGGTACTTTTTACTATCATGGGTTCATGTCGTGATTCGCGGTATGACACGAAACGTCTAGGTAAAAAAGCTATTGAAGAATTGAAAAAAGTGTGGTATACTAAAGAAGACTTTTTAAAATGGCGAGAGACATACAAAGAGGCTGTTAAAAACCTTGAAGGCATGAAAAAGAACACCTCAGTTCAACAAGCAAGACTGGAAAGCGTTGAGAAAATTTTAGAAATATGGAAATGAAAAAGAAAATATTTACCCACAGTGTCTTAAACAACACAGAGAGGGAAATACAGATCATCGTGGAGTATATTCATTTTGTTGAAGTAATCCCTCCAAATAAGACATTTAGAATTGAAGTTCTTACATTCAAAAATGCAAATCCTTTGAATGATCTTCGATTAGAATATGATAGTGATGGACTGGCCATCTATTTTGACAATAAAATTGAGGATTACGGAAGTTATGAGATATGTTTTTTTCTGGATAAAATAAGAATTTGCAGCCAAACTATATAGACGCTAATACCTGGTGTATATGGGTTCAAATCATGTCAATGGGGGTTTTTAATAGTTGACTAAAGAAATCATCATACGAGGCAGTCGATTTTCCTGGTGGAGCTACCTGTAAGGATTCTACGCTGATAGCTTATAGCGTCGGAACTATTTTATATGAAAATTACCGCGATTCATTGGTTAACAATTTTGATGAACGCTACCTGGCTAAATGTCTTGCGGCTAAGAGCCTTGAAAAATTCACGGTAACTGATACTTCGAGTGAGTATCATTACACCCTGTATTATTATGATCAGGCAGGTAACCTGGTAAAGACAGTACCACCTGCGGGTGTTAACGAGAGTAAGTTTGGTCACATGATTGCGTGGTCGGATTCCGTTAAGCTGGCCAGAACCAATAGGCAGCATCTTACACCGAAGCATATCATGCCAACTGATTACCGTTACAATACTTTAAACCAGGTGGTGGCCCAACATTCATCAGACGGTGGTAAGTCCATGTTCTGGTACGACCGGCTGGGTAGACTGGCTGTATCTCAAAATGCAAAGCAGTTTGGTGCCAGTGCCACGGAAACCAATCGCCTATATAGTTTTACCATGTATGACTTCCTGGGTCGTATAACAGAAGTAGGTCAGATAAAAAACACCACGGCAAACCCAATGACAGATGCGCGCAGCCGGGACGTGGCATTGTTGTCCGGATGGATCACGGCTTCAGCCAGTGGCAAAAGTGAGCTTACTAATACTTATTATGATCTTGGTTATCCTGGTTTAAATAACGGCGCAGTCATCTCTCAGACTAACCTGCGTAACCGTGTGTCCTATACCAGCTTTACGGCACTCAGCAACCCGGTACAATTCACACAGGCGACGTTTTATGCTTATGATATCCATGGTAATGTCAGACAGTTGACACAGGATTATGGCAGTGCCTTTACAAACATGATGACGGCCCGTTATAATCGGTTCAAGAGCCTGCATTATGAATATGACCTGATCAGTGGTAAGGTAAACCAGGTTTCTTACGAACCAGGATTCAAAGATGCCTGGTACCACCGCTACGAATATGACGCTGAAAATCGGATCACCAAGGTACAGACTTCGGTCAACGGCATCCATTGGGAAACCGATGCACGGTATGAATACTACCGGCACGGACCGCTGTCCAGAACGATCCTGGGTGGACAAAATGTCCAGGGTATCGACTATGCCTACACGCTGCAAGGGTGGCTGAAGGGTGTTAACAGTACCAACCTCTCCGCTGACCATGATATGGGCAATGATGGAGCGGTTAATTTATCAAACCAGTATACGGCCAAAGATGCAGTTGGCTTCTCGCTCAACTACTTTGCCGGCGATTACCACGCCATTACAGGTCAGATCAAATTCCCCGGAACCAATGGGTTATTTCCCGGCACAACAATACCGGCCATGTATAACGGTAACATCAGTAGCATGGCTGAATCGATTGACAAGATGTCAACAACGGGGCTGTTTGGTGGAAAAACCATGCTGTACAACTACATGTATGACCAGTTGAACCGGATCACCGGAATGGATGCCTACAACAATTTCAATGTTGCGAGCAACAACTGGAATGGTATGGTAAAGCTTGACCATTACCAGGAGCGGGTGAATCAAAGGCCACGGCCTGTTGAAACACTTGTCCTTATGCTACTGTGCAAGGCTACGAACGACTTGCCAATTCTTCATCCTCAGCCATGCCTTAACACGAGAAAGCCAAGAAAATAAAATATAATCGGAGCGTGTAGTAACGATTATGGCCACGCGAAAAGGAAACAAATCACCAGTGTTCCAAAAAACCAGAAAGTAAATGATTGTATCTAATGGGTTTTGTATAGTGAAGGAAGTGTTAACACGTAGATGAAGGAAACGCTGTACTTAATCAGTAGACACGTTTACATTTTCGCACTTTAATCTTTATATTAGTGTAACCAACCTTATAGCTGCTATGAGAAATGCAAGTCTTCGGACCTTCCCCCGCGTTGTTAGGAACTTTTTGCTTTTCATTTATATAAATTTAGCCTGGTCTTGCGAGAAAGTGATTAACCGTCCTGACTCTTTAACCGAAAAACCCGGGATTCAGAGCTCCAATCAAAGTCTTTCTGCCTTGAGTGTAACCAACGAGGATGACTATTGTTATGAAGATAGGGAAGATGGCTTTGCCTTCGACAGTGTATTGAAGCCAACTATCCTGGGTGCGCAACTGATTGGCGCACCTTATTCTGTGGCAAATATGCAACAAGCAAAACTGAATCTAACCGGTACAAGTGCAGGTATTTCTGAAAACAAGTGGTACGTGAGATTGAAGCCAACATCACATGAACAGCTGGCTGCAATCGAGTGATTAGATGTTGACTTCTTTGATTATCCGTTGGACTACGAATTAATACAGGAAGGTGATTACTTCGATGATGGTTCCACTTCTCCTGAGGATATACCTTGGCTATATGCGGTTGTGGATATTAATTTTATTCCTCCTACAGGCATTGCCTTTGAATTATTGCAAAGATTACACGTTCCAGACGACTACAGAATTGAGAATGAAGCGTTTGACATTACTGGTAATTACGTCGATACTGCGGACTGTTCTCAGGCTGCATTGATTTCTGCACCACAAGATGACGCTCAAAGAACTGGCTGTAATTGTTCAACTAGGCCGTCAGCTCTATCGTGTGATTGCCGGGTAGAATGCGGCTTCTCCAGATGCATTACACCATTGCCTCCGATTCCAATAACCAGGATACCCGTGGGAAACATCACTGTAAGTGACGACATTGTGCAAGCCATAGTACCCATCCGTAAAGTAAGAATGATAGCCAGGCGGTTCCTCAAAGTTGACAGAACGTTCACTGACAACAACGGCAATTATAACTTCACCAAGAGCTTCCGAAATAAGGTTACAATCCTAATGAAATTCAAAAATGTCGATGCGACTGTTGGTGGCTTGAGGGGCGCTCGTCTCTGGCAAATGTTGTTTCCGGTGAAAATCAATCTAGGCAGATTCAGAGGTAATCTAAATAATGTACGCTATAATGTTGCAGACAACAATGACCTAAGAACTTCTGGCGCGAAAATGTGGGCTGCCGCAACCACCCACAACGCAGTACAAGAGTATACCTCCGGTTACGCTACTTCTGAAGGCATCGGCGCGCCACCAGGCAATTTGAAAATGTTAGTCGTGCCGGGCAATGGAGCTGGAAGTGCCCCCATGTTTGCAAAGCGATATGCAGGCAATATTCCGGATTATTTTGTAAGACAGTTTCTACTTCCGATTAATCACAACAATGCTCCTGCTTACCTGAGTGCACTTGCTACTACTTTGGCTTTCCGTTTAGACGTAGTAATTGGATATGAAGGTTCAAGTTCCAATCTAACAAAGACAAATGCTCGGATGGCAGAGTTGTGTTACCATGAACTGACTCATGCAGCTCACTATAATAAAGTCGGTAATAACTGGTATGGAAATTTTGTGGCAGCTGAATTAGATGAAATCCGGCTTAATATCGATAATTCTGCATTAAGTCCATACGGCCCTGGCAATACTAGTAATTCTCCGATTATCGCTTTGGGAGAAAGCTGGGCTTATCATATAGGGCACTTTCTGACCCAAAGGAAATACGGTGCCTTAAGTGGGCAGTTTGTTGAACAGGGAATTACATATGCGAATCAGTCGCCTTTCCCAGGTTTGAATAGTAACTTCAATTTACTTGAAGATTTCAGTTCAGGTCGGCTTAATGATCAGTTTAGGTGGATACCGCAAGGTATTTATTACGATTTATTTGATGATACGAATGACTTCGACAGGCCTGGTAGACGGGTGGATTTAGTAGATGTGGTCTCAAGTTATTCAAATGCTCACTTTTTCAACGCACTAGACGATGATATTGTAGATATGCCTTCTTATAAGAACCGGCTTCTTAATGAGAATGGGAACCGCGATGCTTCAGGAGTAAACATTATATTTGACTTTTATGATAACTAGATACATAAAGTGGCTATTATTATATTGCTCTTTAACTTTTGCAAATGCTGGCTGTCGATTGCTGTCATCTGAATGCGCTAACACCACTTACAGCTTTGAAATGCCTATCAAAGCGTATCCCGATTCAGAAAGTATCAATTTGCGAGATACCATTTGGTTTGAAATCACTAGTTCTACCCAATTCAAAGATGAAGCTACCGGCATTTTTGTTGACTATGATAAAGCTCAGAATCTTGGCACTTATCTGTCTTTTGCCGGCCTTCTTAAAGATTCCATATTTCCGGTCACTGTCGATAAATTTGATTTCATTCTCAAGAAAGGGCTTGAAAGTAAAAGTACTGATATCAGGCTGCGAAAGGAATACAATTTTCCGGATGTTAGGAATCGTTATGAATTCTTACTTGGGATCGTTCCGAAAGAGAAAGGGACGTTCTCAGTACTATTTAGCAGGGCTGCTAACGTTTATCGGAGTGACGATAAGTGCACTAAAGCCACTTTTTCAATAAACTTTGTCGACACAGATCAACATTATGAACTTCATCCATTTTTTGTGGGTAACACAGGACTGAAAGGGGGGGACTATTATTTTGTAGTCAAATAATAATGTATTGATTGTGCATAATAAGACTCCTCGTTATAAAAGGCATGAATTTCAACCTATGACATTGAAATTGCCAATTATCCGTAAAAAGTTATTATTATTATGCCACTGCCGGTTTGAGGTGACGGCGTGATGTTCTTTTGTTTGTTCCAGTTCTGAGGAAGAAGTTCTCAGATCTTATTGATGCGTGGCCTCTTTTTGATTACATCTTTGCTGTTCTTTCATCCAGTTGCCAGGCGCCAGAAGTATTGGTGAATATTGCTCTTGCCTAATCTCAGATACTTAGTCCTCCGTTTTCTGATATGGCAGTGGCTTTACAACATTATGACAGCCCGTTACAATCGTTTCAAGAGTCTGTATTATGAATATGACCTGATCAGTGGTAAGGTAAACCAGGCGTCTTATGAACCAGGATTCAGTGCGGTGAATTTCTCAAACCAGTATACGGCCGAAGATGCGTTTGGCTTCTCGCTCAACTACTTTGCGGGCGATTACCAGGCGATTACCGGCCAGATCAAATTTCCCGAACTAACGGGTTCTTTTCCCGCACAGCACTACCGGCCACTGTATAACGGTAACATCAGCAGCATCGCTGAATCAATTGACAAGATGTCGACAAAAGGATTGTTTGGTGGAAAAATCATGCTCTACAATTACAAGTATGACCAGCTGCTACAATAAATTTAATGTTGCAAGCAACAACTGGAACGGCATGGTAAAGCTTGACGAGTACCAAGAGCGGGTGGCTTATGATGCGAACGGTAATATCCAAGAATAGCTGCGACATCGTCACTTAAAGGGTGGCAACGTGGTGAGGGATAGCTTGTCTTATAGATATGGTCTAGCCAACAAACGGCACAACAGGTTACTGCAAGTAGTAGATAATATATCTCCGACAAGAGATGGCACTTACCGTGATCTGGATGCTCAGGCCTCGACAAAAAGTTATCAATATGACGCCATTGGCAACATTGTAGTTGATGCTTCTGAATGCATCACATCAATAGTGCGGAGCGTATATGGAAAGATCCTGAAGATCAACCGTACCCCGAGCACAAACAATCCAACCACCAAAATCGTGTACAATTACGATGGACAAGGTAACCGGATCAATTCGGTGACAAAGAGAACGATTACTACAGGCTGGCACTATGAAGAGAACTTATCTCTGTTACTCACTCTTTAAAACCAAAATTGAGGTAAACATTCTGGGTGGTTGTGGTATAGTTCAACCCCGTAAACAAAAAGTCATCATAAAGTCCTGGCTTAACGTCGGTATCAATTTCTATAGCTATACTCAGGTAAATCGGGTCTGCACTGCCACTGACTGGAATATCAATGACCGTAGAAGTGGCTCCGTGAATAATTCTGTCAGAACTTTTAACGATTGTTTCCTTCCACTTATAAGGGTTCGCAGGTTGAGGATCGGGGGTATATTGGCGAACAACTATCAGGTGGCCTAAATAACCGGCAAACACAGCCACGCTTTCCGTAAGAAATTCTAGCTTAATAGTGTCGGCAATTGGCTGTTGTGCATTGAAATTTTTAATAGTTAGCGGAAATTCCATTGAAAGGCCAGCGTAATGACCATTGCCATAGATCCCTGGCTCATCGCCGATGTGGATCCTGCCCTGCCAAATAAAAGTGGAGCTCGAGTTGATCATACAATTTTTTTTCTGAAAGTTAGATTATTTCGTAAGATGAAAGATTCTATTTTTCATGTGGCAAAATCCTGGTGGTGCGAGCTAGCAATTTTTCGTTGAGCTGGGATAAATGATTGAAGCCTGGCTAGAGGAGAAATTGACAGAGGGAAGCTCCGGAGACATTCTAGGGAAGTGATCCGCCTGCAAGGACCCGCTCAAAACAATTAACAGCAGTTTGTACAAGCGATAATTTTTTCACAACATGCCTCAAGACAATCAATAGCACAGTTGAATTAATGAAACTTTTACAATGAACTTTACTTAATCTGAAGCTGGATAGAATACCACTGTTAGTCGTTTTGTAATTGGGCCAGTTAATCAAGATTGTGGATAATGGTAGTACTCTTTGCTGTTCTATCTAGAAAGCGTAAGTGTGCCATGCTGAACACTCATTGCCTCGTTGATGAATTGATAACTGCACACCCAGACAAAGACGCCTTGCGGCTGCATTTTTTGGCTAAGCCTTCCATCCCAGGTGGTACCAATATCTCTCGTTGCAAACACTACCTGCCCATATCGATTGTAGATTTTTAGGTCATAATAGATAAGTTCCCCGCTTATAATCGGTCTGAATTTATCATTGAGTCCATTTCCATCCGGTGTGAAAGCATTTGGGAAATTTATTTTTTGTGTGCATCGAATCTGTGAAACGATGACTGTATCTGCTGACTTGCAATCGTTCATATCAGTTGCATTTAACCGGTAAGTTCCTGGGGAAGAAACCACGGTTTCCGAAGACGTTGTACCGTCATTCCATAGGTAACTTTTGAATCCCGGTTGTGGTTTAAGAACAAGCCGCTTTCCCTGACATAGAGCCGTGTCTTTTCCCAGATCCGGTTTAATAGGTGACTTTACTTTGATTTGAATGGAATCGCTGATAGTGCAACCCGGGAAAGCAAGCGCCTCAATCCGGAAAGTTTTATCCTGAGTGATAGAGCTAAGTCGCGCTGTTTTTCCATCGGCTAATACTTCCAACCCTTCCTGAGCACGCCAAAAATAATTCGAGTATCCGTTTGCTGGAACGATTTCAAGCTTGTCATTGTTGCAAAGATTTACGGTGCGTGCTGTGTTTAATAGGGAAGGAGGCTCGGTAATAGTAATTGACTTTGTCTGGACCGCATTGCAGAAACTAAAAAATCTCACTGTATAAGTCCCGGCTTTTGTAACATTGAAAACGGAGTCGCTTGAGCCGTCCTGCCATTGATACATCTTAAACCAATTCCCCGGTGTTAATTTTATAGTATCTCCGGGACACAAAAAGAACTGTGGGTTAAGGAAGTTTCCCGGGGGCACTAAGGTGATGACCAGAGAATCTAAGATAGCCTTGTCAACCCCGACATAAGCGTAAATTTTTACTTTGGTAGTTGTTGCTCCAAGACCTCTGAAGGTAACAGCTATTGTTGAATCGTTTATATTGGTAAGGGTATAAATATCAGTCGCCTTGACATCCCACATCAGCGCTTGGTTACACTTTGTGTTTCTACTAGCGGAATAGTAAACCTGACCCTCAACCACGCACACAGTATCCGGACCAGAAATCTTAATACTATTGCAAACATTCTCATCTGCGCATAACGGGCTGATAGTTAGCGAAAGGGTAGTCTGAGTCAAAACGATTGGTTGGACTGAAACGACATTGTCCTCGATAGATTTAAACTCCAAATCCGATGAGTAAAGGGTAAACGGATCTACAGTTATTGGAAACGAAGTGTCTCTCGCGGAGCATGATTCAAACGCTTCAAAACCCAGATCTTGATGAACCACCTCAAACGAGGGAAATGGCGTTGAGGAAGTATTGCTGAAGTACCTAATTCTCTTGCCAGAGACCTCCACATTTTCACCGCCTTCCGACAAGTAATAATCGATACCAGGCACTGATACTCGAGACATTTGAGTGAGAACCTTGCCGTTCAAATTAAAATAAGAATAATATTGATATCCACCTGGCCGGGTACTAATCATATGAAAATTGAACGCGGAGTCTGGTTTCATCTGGCTGCGAGGTGCGAGAAGAAACGAGGAGTAGACACTTTTACTTTGCTCAATTGCTAATGACTCATCAAAGACCACGAGAAGTTGATTCCTATTTGTCGAGGTTGCCTCAGCAAGAAAGCCCCAAAGAACGAACTTATTCTGAATTTTTTCGACCCGGTAATTGTGTCTAAGGACCGAATAACTGAGAGTCGTCGGAGTATTTCCGAAGCAGAACCGTTTTGTGTCCACAATGTTGCCTGAACCATAGTCCAGCTGCAAGCCATAAATAGCTCTCGTATCCAATTGAGGACATTCGTTATCGATTATAAAACCGAAGAGGAAGATTTTGCCTTTATGAAGAAACACGCCGATAAAGTTGTTAAAAGTCCCATCGTAACTGACAAACAATTTATTGACGACCACATTGCCGTTTATATCAAGACGAACGAAAATGCCGTGATCTGCATTAGATCCGTTTAGTGTGCCGGTAGCAGTGGCTGCTATTAGTATGTCACCGCCTAAACCCTCCGACACTGCGGTAATGGCGATCTTTAAGTTGTTAGTAATCACCAGATCTTCCGCAAGGCTTTTTGTCCATATAAGCTGTCCATTTGCATTAAGCCTGGTTACAAAGGGAACCGACCGCTCAGGGCTACTATTCTCAATCGTCCTTCCCATAATAAGCACATCACCGCTTGCAAGCTCAAGAATTTTGTTAACTCGGGAGGACTTTAGCAAAGATCCCAATGATGTGTTCCAGACAATGTTTCCAGCCGGGTCAAGTTTGACAACAAATCCTTTTTCTTGAGCATTTCCTGACATTTTATACACGCCACCAATGAGGCTGCTGGCATCAATTGTTGTGGTAAGGCAAACACCTTCAACTGATCCATTAGTCGCACGCAGCGACGCAATGATTAAGGAGTCACTGGCAACAGCGCACGGCAAGTTGATTAAAAAAATTACAACTGTGGTTAACAGCCAAAGCCAAAGGTGCTTCATAGAAGATGTAAAAACTGCAACCATTTACCTTACTATTTAAGGCACATGGTTGCAGTTATTTAGGGATTACTCATCTCAGTCAAAGTACTAAAAAGTTATTGTAGGTCCAAATGCAGACCATGGGCCAACGCAAGTCGTTCCAGAGACCATCTTGTTACGGTATCGCATCTTATAGCTTCCAGCTTTTACATAAATGCTGAAAGCGTTATCCGGTTCTGTACCTGCATAGACATTTTTAACTTCGAAATTGTCAATTACGACAATTTCAGAAACAGCAGTACCGCCAACTGCCTGGAATTCCACTTCATGTTGGTTTGGTAAAGAGTAGCCCGAAATACCTGTGCACTGCCCGCCGCCATTGCAGCCTGATAAGGAGGCTGGCATTGGTGACATCGGAGGATTAAAATATATTTCATCAATGCGCGAACATGGCGCAGAACTTATTCCGCCGATGTATAAGGTATAAGAAGCAAGGTACTGTGTTGCCACATTCAAAGGGTCTGAGCATGTCGTTCTAAGTATACAATTGTTTTCCACAGAGACAGCACTTTGATATGTTGACTGGGAAATATAACCACTTTCATAGGTTACCGAATATACCGTGCTATTAGGAAAGCTTGCATTTATTTGACTAGTCGCCACGACGCTGACAGGGGTAATGTTCGTGTTAGAATATATTACAGAGTTTGCACTGTTCCTTAAGCGCAACTGCCCTCTGGTGGATGTTGATACCAATGGCAGTTCAGTTGTTATCATGAAGGTAACTTGCAACTTGTAGCCATTATTAATCCCACACAAAAAACTGGAACTACCGCTGAACGTTACATCATCAAAGGTGTATATCGGATCACCGTTTGCATCTGTGCAGGATGTTATTCCGTTTGTTATTATATCGGAACTCATTGTGGTTACGTTAGAAATAGATGGTAACAACAAATTTCCATCGGCGTCACAGATGCCGGACGTTCCTTTTGCATTTGAAATTAACGAGATGCGCTTTCCATAAGTATCGAAAAATTGACCAGCGGCTAAAATCGCTTTTTCATGGTCTGATTTGGCTGAGGGGGCATTTAATTGCAAATCGTCTTTTTTACAAGACACCACGCAGGAAACGACCAGCATCAGCATGGACCAATAACGAATTCGGAAATTAATTTTTGAAAGAATCATAGATAAGGTTTTTGGTAAGAAGATTGTGGTTTGTGATAAAATCTTTTAAAAGTATCTTAATAAGTTAAGACCTACTATAGAGGTTAATACTTAGCTTTAGTCAAATCAAGTTCCCCGAACCAATGGGTTATTACCCGGCCCAGCAATACCGGCCACTGTATAACGGTAACATTAGCAGCATGGCTGAAAATGAGGAGAGTCGCAGCGCAGCAACTTGCTGACTATGTAATGGCTAATCGAAAGAAGGGTGAGTCAATCACTTTAGTTGGTCATAGCCATGGAGGAAATGTGGCCATTCAAGCGTCGGAAATGATTCGACAACTCACGGGTGAAAAAGTCAATCTAATAACAATAGCTACTCCAGCCTATAATAAGAGTGGTGATTCTGAAAATCCTGGATCTCATGAAAAGGACATTAATCAACATATTGCTTTGTGGAATAGATTAGATGCAGTTTCAGGCGGCTTGGCAGGAGAAGATAATTACACAAATTCAGATATAACCACCAATATTGAAATTGATGTTGATTTTTGGTACATAAAGAAGGAGTATTATGATGTTAGCTCTGGGCATGGCGAATACCGAACAAAAGAAAGTACTGTTGTCGATAGTTACGGAGCTCACAGCTTTGACGTACATCATCCAGAGTCGTTAATTCAAGCAATACGACGTATGAGCGGAAGGTTCGATAAAAAATAATCTTCGTTAATGAGCAAATCAATTAAACATATGAGAAAAATTTTAACAATAACATATGCTGGATATGTTGTCATCATGTTGGCAATTATTTATTTGAGTATATATGGTGATCTTACATTTGGAAACGGATTAGGTGACATAAAGTCGCTGGTGGTGTTAGTACTAATAAATGTAGCCTTATTTGTGGTATGGTGGAAGTTTATCCGCAAAACCTTGCTTGTAAGAAATCATTTACTATTTTTAAGTGGGCTCATTCTCATATTAATCATTACTTTGCTACAACTAACAATTTTTCGCGGACCAGAATTTCCCTGGAATGGTGATATATTTTTATAACATGCAATACGTTAAATGTTATTTGCAAGATTGTGATAAGAAACTGCGAAACTGTGGAGTTCTGCAAATAGAGAATTAATATTATTATGAACTTCGGCCGGATGTTTTAGAGATAACCGCAAAATTGAATTCCTCCCTTTTATGGAGGAAGCTGACATTAGTTGTTTAACAGCAGTAGTATCAACAGTTATTATCTCAATTAGTACCCAGACGCCTCAATCACTTTCTCGAAGCCTGACTTTGTATAAACGTCACTCAATACACTGGAATTGCAGATTGCGCGGCTAATCTATTTATTGTGCCACTTTTTATTGATTAGTATAACTGATTCGTCAATGCGGTTGTCTTTTTTTAGTTTCGGCAAATTGTATAGCGACTGTTAGTCATAATAAGGCTTTAATGAGGTGGCTCCGTTTAGCCGGACACTAAATTCTCTTGGTTAATTAATGCCCTCATTTCTTTGGGTAATGAGGAGTTGTTTTGTTTCAAAGAGCCGGATTAGAAATCAATAATGCCTAAGGATTGGAAACTGAGACAACCTATAATAGAGCATACAATAGTGTGAAATAATAGCTAGGATTTGAAGTGATTTGATTAAATTTGACACTTAAGTCTTCATACAATTTTATCAGTGAGTCATTCGGTGAGTCGTAAGAAAATGCTCTTGTAAATAATTGAGATACAAATAATTACAGGGCAAGTTCGAATCTTGTCTTCCCGACAATAGCAACTGTCAAAACTTATTATAATCAATAATATCAAATTTTTTACACGATCTTTTCATTTTCATCTTATGCGTTTTGTTGCAAAAAACATCAAACCACTGGTGAGAGATTCGGTGAGTCTTTGTAAGTACGTAATTGATAACGTCCGGTTGATAACAATGTCTGACTCCGGCTGAACCAGTAAGTTGAACGATGGACTGGGAACGCTGGAGACTGTGTAATGTAATACCTAAACGTGTCTCTCGTCCAGCCGCTAAAAAGAAAGATGCGATTTCTAGACATTAATTACCCCGTTCCAAAAGTTTTTCCTCTAGCTGATTCATGTCTTTACTGACCTTGCTTTCCAAAACCTTGGCATATATTTGCGTCGTCGTGATTTTAGTATGACCTAGCATTCTGCTCACTGTTTCTAGTGGTACCCCATTTGTTAAAGTGATGGTTGTGGCGAAAGTATGCCGGGCCATGTGAAATGTGAGATTCTTACTTATGCCGCATATTACAGCTATCTCTTTCAAATAGGCGTTTGTCTTGATGTTTGTAATAACCGGGAGCACGCTCGAGTCAGCCATTGCATTCTCTGGCCGATATTTTTCCAAAATTTCCAGTGCTACTGGCAACAACGGAACATTACACTTAGTATTTGTTTTCTGACGAAAAGTATAAATCCACTTTTTGCCATCGATGCCAACAACAATGTTTCCAACTGTCAAGTTTGCAACATCAACATGTGCCATTCCAGTGTAGCAACAAAAAACAAATATGTCTCTTATCCGTTCAAGGCGTTCAACATGTAGCGTTTTGGTTTGGATCGCAGATAGCTCTTCATTTGTCAGGAAAGTTCTATGAGATTTTTCTTGTTTTCCTTTGAAGCCCAGGAAGGGGTCTTTAATCAGCCAGTTATTGACTATCGCCATTTTGACCACTTTGTGAATGCGCTCGATATGTTTTAAGGCTGCATTGTTACCACATGACCACCTAGTTCTTGCAAATCTTTCAAATTCTACAATGAAATTTAGGTCAAGCTGGTGAAAGGCGATGTCTTTTACTCGGATGTGATCATTGAGGAACTCTTTTAGATGGCCTTTGGTAACCTTCCAGTTCTTAACAGTACCCTTAGCATAGCCGGCGGTCTGCCTTGCCTCCATGTCATCTACGGCCAGTTCAAATTGTTGCAAAAGCAAGCGTTTTTTGTGATCAAAGCCAAGTAACTCGTTTTTTATGGAGTCGGCCGTGATAATTTTGCCTTGTTCGATAAAACGATTATAAATTTCTCGAATCCGGTGCTCGAAGTTGACGATGCCACCATTAAGCCGTTTGGACTCATCACTTGTTCCTCTTACCCGCCCCTTATTCGGATCCCATTTTGATTGGGAAACCGCGATTTTGGTAGAGACCTCCGTGCGCGAACCATCGGCAGTGATGCGGATATAGACTGTCGAATTCCCGGAGTCCGTCAACCCTTGTTTCCGCAAAAAAGATAATACTGCAAAGCTGTGTTTCTTGTTCATCGTTCATTTGTTTAATTTAAAAAATGCTCGGTGAATACATGTTCCTGAATGTCCATGAAAATCGCTTCTGGAATTCACAGATTTTCACAACTGGGTCTTTTGTAATGCAGGCTGGAAGCGCGATTGGTTGAAATTCGGGAGTCATTTTTTATCGAATCTTGATAACTCCCGATTTACTCACCAGAATTATGATAAGATTTGATACAAATTGACACGCCGAAAAACAAAAAACCCAGCAAAATCAAGTGTTTTGCTGGGATCTGATATCATTTGATATCTGTAGTTGTGACCGCGTCAGGGTTCAAACCTGAAACCTTGCCGTACGTACGGCATGCTCTATTCAGTTGAGCTACGCGCAAAAAAAAAGCCCCATCTTTCGATGAGACTTCTTAAAGCGTGACCGCGTCAGGATTCAAACCTGAAACCTTCTGATCCGTAGTCAGATGCTCTATTCAGTTGAGCTACGCAGCCGAAATAAAAACCAATTACTGTTTTGCGTCAAACCTGAAACCTTGCCGTACGTACGGCATGCTCTATTCAGTTGAGCTACGCAGCCAGGGTGATTTTAATTGGACGGCAAAAATAAGGCAAATCGGAATAACTCCCAAGCTAAATTATAGATTTCGAATTATTTCGAACACACGTTGCCCATCTTCCACGACTAGTAATGCCACCGCACAAAAGCCTCAACAGCAGCGTATTTTGTCAATCCGAGCTTGGCATACAGCTCCGCAGTAGCCGCATTCCGGTCTTCGGCACGCTGCCAGAACTCCCGGGTATCGGAACCCTGGAAGGGAACCATATCTTTCTGCGACTGATGAATAAATATTCCAAAACGTTTTTTCATCACCTGGTCAGGGCTCATCGGGATCGCCATCTCGATCTCACTGATATCCCATTCCTGCCATGCTCCCTTGTACAACCACATCCAGCATTCCTCCACCCATGAGTCGGCCGGATCGCCTGAGGTTTTTATCCTTCTCAACGCCTCGAACACAATATCCAGGCAAACTTTATGTGTACCATGCGGGTCCGCGAGGTCACCGGCACAAAACACCTGCTGCGGCTTCAGCTTCCTGAGTAATTCGATGGTGAGCACCACATCTTCTTCTCCCATAGGCTTTTTCTCAATCGTACCCGTCTCATAAAACGGGAGGTTCATGAAATGATAGTTATCATCGCTGATGCCGACGTAACGACAGGTTGCTTTCGCTTCGCACCGCCTGATAAGGCCCTTGATGGCCCTGATCTCAGGGGTATCGACCTGGTTAGACTTTTTCCCCATCAGGTATGCCCTGGCGGTATTTAAGATTTCCTGGGATTTTTTGCTTTCCATCCCAAACATGTCTTCAAATCCCACTGCGAAATCCATGAACCTTGTAACAAACTCATCAGTTACCGCGATATTTCCCGAGGTCTGGTAAGCAACATGCACATCATGACCCTGGTCGTGCAGGCGCTGGAATGTACCACCCATCGAAATAATATCATCGTCGGGATGCGGTGAAAATATGATCACCCTTTTTGGATAAGGCTGTGACCTTTCCGGGTGATTAGGCAGCAAAACATTTGGCTTACCACCTGGCCAACCGGTTATAGTATCACGCATCATATAATATACCTGCAGATTCAGCTGGTAAGCATCTCCTTCCTCAACGAGGAGGTCGCTCAGGCCCGAATCACGGTAATCATTATTAGTGAGGCTTAACAAAGGTTTGCCGGTTTTGAGAGACAAACCTATCACCGCCTTACGGATCATTTTTGGCGTCCAGTCCAACTCACCCGTCAGCCATGGGGACTTATAACGGGTAAGCTCAGACGCAGAAGCTTCATCAAGAATAAAAACGCATTCATTGTGTTGTTGTAGTAAAGAAGCAGGGATCTGCTCTGTCACCTGGTCCTCAACAGCTTTTTGAACAACTGCTGCCTTGCCCTGGCCCCAGGCCATCAACAAAACACGTTTTGCTTTCATGATGCTTGAGATACCCATGGTAATCGCAAGCCTCGGTACCTGTGTAATATTTGCAAACTCATAAGAATTTGCTATGCGTGTTACATTATCAAGTGTGACCAATCTCGTCTTGGAAAAAATGCTTGAACCGGGTTCGTTAAAGCCGATATGGCCATTGTTACCGATACCCAGCAACTGAAGATCGATACCCCCGAGATCTTCAATAGTTTTTTCATAAGCCATGCAATAGGCCTTGATTTCCTCTTTTTTTATTTCTCCGTTCGGGATATGAATATTTGCCGGATCTATATCAACATGATCAAGCAAATGAACTTTCATGAAGCGGTTATAGCTCTGCAATGCATCGTTGTCTATCGGATAATACTCATCCAGGTTTACAGAGACAACATTTCTGAAACTCAGACCTTCTTCTTTATGCATCCGTACAAGTTCAGCATATACAGATTTCGGGCTGGATCCTGTAGCCAGGCCGAGTACACATTTTTCGCCTGTTGCCTGCTTTTCCCTGATAAGGGCCGCCATTTCATCGGCTATATGCTTCGAACCCTGTTCAAGGTCCGGAAATATTTTTACGGGGATCTTTTCGAAAGCGTCTACCATGCTCATGCTTGATTAAGATTTAGTCGGGAAATGCCGCAAATTTAAAGTCTATTTATGGAAGATCTTTCAATTTGTTCAACTGGTATCAAATATTTTGCAATTAAATCACCACACTTCAAACCGGTTCGAACACATCTTTCGGGCCCATTGAGACCAGGGAACATCTTATTTAGTCAACCAGGAATAGTAAGAGATTGCTGTCAACGGACCGTTTCCAAATTCTGTTGATCAAGGTCAGTTTGCCTATTGAATTATGAAACAATAAGCATGTTTCTGATTCTTAATTGTCGGGTCGTTCGTCGGTAAGGTGATAACGATCTCATCATTCCGGGCCAACCACTTCAATTTGCCTTTATATCCCGCAAGTGAAACAGTTGCACCTTTTGATGGCACAATGCCCTTGATCGTAACGTTGTTCCCTGTTTTTACACTGTCTTCAACCAGGTAAAATGCGTAACGTTTTTTGCCATCTTTGCTTTGGGTGAAATAAGTATTGCCAGATGAATAAGGCGCAATCGATTTACTATTATAAATTCCTTCACTGTTAAGACCCATCCATTCGCCGATCTCATTCAGTCTTTCATAAGCCACCGGATCCCAGTCTCCATCGGGCCCTGGTCCGATATTCAGCAAAAAGTTCCCACCCCTTGAAACAACCTTCACCAGCAGGTGGATAAGCTGATGTGCCGATTTGTATCTGTCATTCGGAACATAACTCCATGAATCGCCCATGGTCATGCAGGTTTCCCAGGGGTAGGACAGGGGCTCGTGCGGCACTTCCTGTTCCGGAGTGGTATAATTTTCAAATTCGCCCGGAACGCTACGGTCAACCACAATCAGGCCGGGTTGATGGCTCCTGGCCATTGTAGCAATTCTCCTCATATCTATATCCTGGTCCGTTTTAATACCTTTTTGCCAGGAGATAGTTGTATCCACTGTTGATAACGGCCTCACCCATCCGCCATCAAGCCAAAGGATATCTATCTTTCCATAACCTGTCATCAGTTCTTCAATCTGTTTGTAAGTAAAGTCTTTAAACGCGGTCCATCTTTCCGGGTATTTGGTAGGTTCATAATTTACATTCCGGTCTTTTGGAGGCATGTATGGCCACCAATAGTCCCTGTTATGCCAGTCTGGTTTTGAAAAATATGCACCGGCAAGAAAGTTTTCTTTACGAAAAGCTTCAAACACTTCTTTTGCCACATTGCTTTTTGGATTGGAAGAAAAAGGTGTTTTTGGATCAGTGATTTTATAATCACTTTGTTTGGTGTCGAACATGTTGAAGCCGTCATGATGTTTTGTTGTGAATACAACGTATTTCATTCCGGCTTTCTTCGCTGCCGCGGCCCATTTTGCAGGATCGAATTTCACGGGATTAAAAGTGGTCTGCAATTTTTCATAAGCCTGCACATATTCAAAGTAATTGTTCGCATAAGGACCTCTGCGTTTGGTCCAGTCTTCGTCCTCAGGACAAAGGCTCCAGCTTTCAACAACTCCCCATTGACTGTAAGTTCCCCAGTGCATAAACAATCCGAACTTCAGATCCTGCCATTGGCCAAGTTTTTCTAACACCAGGGGATCAGTGGGCGCGGTGTATTTGTGCTGCGCGGAAATGGTGCCTGCATAGAGGACACAAAACATTAAAACGATAGACTTAAATTTCATTTTATTCAGATTTACAATCCTCGAAGCAGGCTTATGATGATTGGATAAGCATGTTAATCAATAAAGCAGACTTCAATTGGTTTGATAGACACATTAATCAATGAACCGGTTTCAGATGATTGAAAAGTATGTTAATGGATTACCGGTAGGATGATGTTGCTGGCGTTGGATGCGTCATGAAATATCCGGATAGTTGCTTTTTGAAAATCGCTTTCACCAGCTTGGTAAATATTTATAAACTTATGGGGGTTGCGGTCGACAAGCGGGAACCAGCTGCTTTGCACCTGGATCATTAGCCTGTGTCCTTTTTTAAATGTGTGGGCAACATCAGGTAAAGTGAATTTCACCCTTTCTATCTTACCCGGGGTAAAGGCTGATGGCTTTTCATAACTGTGCCTGAATTTCCCACGCATTACTTCGCCTCTCACCAACATCTGGTAGCCACCCATTACGGCCTGGTATGGTAATGCATCCGGAACAGGTTGCTTATATTGAAAGGTGTCCGGAAAAACATCAATCAGCTTCACGATAAAGTCTGCGTCAGTCCCGCTGATGCTTGTTAAGAGGTCAGCAACCACTGGGCCGGCAAGGGTCATATCTTTAGTAAGGATATCAGTTTTAAACACGAGTACATCGGGACGTCGCGCCGCAAAACGCTGGTCATCGATCATATACTCACGGGTACGCTCACTGCCTGTTTGTTCAACATATGGCACCGGCTTCATCGGATCGCTGATGTATTCTGTGAAGGAACTTTTGCCCGCTGGCTTATTGAAAGAGAGTTTGCCATTTGCACCAAGATAAACGGGTAGGTCCTGTTTCTCCGCAACCGGCCATGCGGGTAATTTGCGCCACTTGTTTTCGCCCGAAAAAAATATGGTGGCTTCAGCAAGTTTAGGATCGCCTCCTTTGCCTTTGAGATGATGGTTGAAGAACGGGATTTCAATATTATCCTGGTACCACTCACTCGTATTTGAACCAAACTGAATATTACCCAGGGAAGCCCCACCGGCAGGAGATGACCATTGCCCGTGATACCACGGGCCCATTACAATACGGTTATCTGCGGATGGACTCTTTTGTTCAATGGCTTTGTACAGGTTCCATGCACCATAACAGTCTTCTGCATCAAACAATCCCCCGATTATCAGCATGGCTGGTTTCAGATCGGAGACATGGTTCATCGGGTTACGTTGCTTCCAGAAGGTATCATAATCCGGATGACTCATCAGGTCTTTCCAGAATTTGATGCTATCGCCCATAATAGCGGTAAGATTTTTTACAGGACCTGTTCTAAGATAAAAATCATAGGCATCAGGTGTTGGATAATTATATTCAGGAGGTCCCACCGTAGTAGGTACTGGTCTGGGTTGTCCGAATCCTTTATAAAAGCGAAATGCATCCATCTGGAAAAATGCCCCGTTATGATGGAAGTCATCACCGATAAACCATTCTGTCACCGGGGCCTGGGGACTGACGGCCTTCAGTGCCGGGTGCCCGCTTAATGCCGCCATGGTACTGTAAAAGCCGGGATAAGAGATGCCCATGACGCCAACGTTGCCGTTATTGTTTTGTATATTTTTCACGATCCAGTCGATAGCATCATAGGTGTCGCTGGCTTCATCTATGTCCTTATTTGTTTTTTTATTTGGGTTAAAGGGTCTGATATCCACAAACTCACCTTCACTCATCCACCTGCCGCGCACATCCTGTTTTATTATTATATATCCTTCTCTCAGGTAATAACGGAAATAAGTGTTCCAGTAAGCAGTGCGTTGATCTTCGCCATAAGGAGCACAGGAGTATGGGGTACGCATAAAAAGAATGGGATGTTTTTCCGAAGCATCTTTTGGCATAAGCACGGAAGTAAACAGCTTCACTCCATCCCGCATTGGGATATACAACTCTTTCTTCTCATAATTCTCAAAAAACCATGCTGAATCCTGGGAAGCCTGGCTAAAACCGGTGACCGAAATGCAGGTGAAGATTACAAAAAGAACATATTTCCCCATTTGAGCTTAATTTTATCCATTAACAGTTTTGGAGGCTTAAATTTAGCGATTGTTAATCAACCCTTATCTTACAATTTATGCAGGCTCATAAAAAACTGATCGAAGATTTTTATACAGCTTTCAGTCAACTCAATGCTGACAGGATGGTAGAATCATATCATGATGAGGTAGTGTTCTGGGATCCGGTCTTTGAGAACCTCGACGCACGCAAAGCAAAAGCGATGTGGCATATGCTCTGTGGCAACGCGAAGGATTTTTCATTGGATTTCCGGGATGTAAAAGCCGGCGATGAATATGGTTCGTGCAACTGGGTGGCTGTTTATACTTTTTCTAAAACCGGCCGGCAGGTTATCAATGATGTGAAGGCACATTTTAAATTTCATGAAGGGCGAATTGTTGAACATATGGATGATTTCGATCTCTGGAAATGGAGCCGGCAGGCGCTTGGAACACCCGGCGTACTTTTCGGCTGGACTCCTTTTATTCATAACCGGATCAGAAAAACAGCGAAAGCCAGTTTGAAAAAATACCTGAAGGAGGGATGAGTTTAATTTAATCAACGGAATTATAAATTTATATGCAGAAGAGAAGAACATTTATCCGGAATACATTTATTGGTTCCGCAGGTCTTATGGTTAACCCCGGCTTGACGGATGCAATTCTGCCGCCGGTTAAAAACAATCCCATAGTTGTGTCCACCTGGGACTTTGGGCAGGCTGCCAACACCGAGGCCTGGAAAACACTCGGAAATAAGGGACGCGCCGTCGATGCAGTTGAGAAAGGCGTAATGATACCTGAAGCAGATCCCACCAATCAATCTGTTGGTTATGGAGGACTGCCTGATCGGGATGGCCGCGTTACCCTGGATGCCTGTATCATGGACGACAAATACAATTGCGGATCGGTGATGTGCCTTGAGCACATTATGCACCCGATAAATGTCGCAAGGCTCGTAATGGATAAAACACCACATATTGTCCTGGTTGCCGAAGGTGCGCTTCAGTTTGCACTTGCCAATGGTTTCAAAAAAGAAAACCTCCTTACGCCTGAAGCCGAAAAAGCCTGGAAGGAATGGCTCAAGACCGCTGAATATCAGCCCGTGATGAATATCGAAAACCAGTTGTATAAAAAATCTGATTCAACTATGCCCGGTGGCAAAGACAATCACGATACCATCGGTATGGTTGCCCTTGACAATAACGGAAACATGGGCGGCGCCTGTACCACAAGCGGCATGGCTTTCAAAATGAAAGGAAGAGTGGGTGATTCGCCAATAATAGGTGCCGGGCTTTATGTTGATAACGAAGTAGGTGCCGCTACTTCAACGGGAGTGGGAGAGGAAGTGATCCGGATAGTCGGCTCTCACCTTGTTGTTGAATTGATGCGGCAGGGTCACTCACCGGAACAGGCCTGTAAAAAAGCAGTCGAAAGAATCATCGCCCGCAACCCTGCAAAAGCAAAGGAGGTTCAGGTTGGATTCCTCGCTTTAAACAACAAGGGCCAATACGGCGCTTATGCATTACAGAAAGGGTTTACTTACTCTGTAAAAAGCAATAAGGAAGATAAGGTGTACAACGCGAAAAGCGTCTATTAAAATGATCGTTGGGTGGGCATTCAATATCCGGGTGGACTCTCAACATCCGGGTGGCCTTCAAACATCGAAATCTCAATAAAATATATCGTTAATGTTCCTGGAAGTTTGTGCCTTTAATATTCAATCCGCTATAATCGCAGAAAAGGTTGGTGCAATACGTGCGGAGTTGTGTGATAATCCTATTGAGGGTGGCACAACTCCATCGTATGGTGCCATCCATTTAACGCGCAGCAAAATTAATATAGAATTATACCCCATCATCAGGCCACGTGCCGGAAGCTATTTCTACGATGATGATGAATTTGCAATGATGTTGAAAGACATCGAAGTTTGCAGACAGGCAGGCTGTGATGGGATCTCCGTTGGCGTTCAGAAAAAAGACGGCACCATTGATGGAGAAAGATTAAAGATCATCGTTGACAAAGCCTACCCTATGGGAGTAACCTGCAACCGGGCATTTGATGCAGTTCCTGATCCGTTTGCTGCACTTGAAACGATCATCGATGCCGGATGTGAGCGGATACTTACCAGTGGCCTGAAAAGTGCTGCGCCGGATGCAACCGCTTTCATACGCCAGCTCATTGAACAAGCTGAAGAAAGAATCATCATTATGCCGGGGGCTGGGATCAATTCGGGCAACATTGAAAAGATGATCAAAGAAACAGGAGCACGTGAGTTCCATACTTCGGGTCGTATCAAAATGAATGATGCGGCTGACCCATCACACTATGTAACCTATCAAAATCCCGCAATACTTGACATCGGCAATGTGTACGTCTCTTCAGAAGAAGAGTTGCAGCGAATCGTTGATATCCTGAATTCAAAATATCCAGCAAGCGATCATTAACGCGTTTAAGCATCAACGGATCCCGACTTTCCCCTTCAAAACCATTGTAGAATATAATTCCCATGCTTGTATTTGTTTGGTGCCTGAGGCGGAAAGAACTGTGAAGGGCTTACTGGCACTGAATTTGGGCTCAGCACTTAATAAGTACTTTTGGTCAACAGCATTTACATTCATTTAAAAAATAAATCATGAAGAGAAAAACCAACAGGCATAGCAGACCACTCATCCTGGCAATGGCTGTTTCAACATTGCTTTTGACGGCTTGTCACTTTGAAAGTGATAAAGACTATAAAACTAAGGAAGGAACTGAATCCGCAGATTCAACACATAGAAATGCGCACGAAGACGATCAGCATAATCCCAGTAAGCCACCTGTTGATGCAGCCAGGCAAAGTGACAGTTCGCTACACACTCCAACTCCCGCCGGTAATGATTCTTTAGTAAAGAAAGATTCATCGAGGGGCGATAAACCCGCTCACTAAATAGTCCTAAACAAGTGAAGGTATAATACCCGGGCAGGTAGCTGCTAAATCATAAAAATAAAAGCATCCCTTATCTATGGGATGCTTTTGTTTTTAAGTTAATCGACCGGTTTGTCTGATACCAAAACCTTTACAAATTTATTCGACCTTAGTAATCTTCATCGCGTTATTTGTTCGACCCTGGTAATCTTCAGCACGTTATTTATTCAACCTTGGTAATCTTCATCACGTTGGTTGGCAGATGCAGGTCAACCGGGGTGGACCCGGTATTAACCACGATGCTGCCTGCCTGTACGAAACCTCTTTCTTTCAGGATCTCGATCTGATCATGAATAATTTCATCAAGGCTCTCCTCTTCATCATAAAAGAAGGCGCGCACACCCCAGCTAAGGCTTAACTGGTTTACCAGGCTTCTTTCTTTTGTGAAGATATACAATGGTGCTTTGGGCCTGTAACTGCTCAGCATGAAAGCAGTGTATCCGGATTGGGTCATCCCAACCAGTGCATCAGCACGGGTATCGCTGGATAGCTTACACGCGTTATAGCAAATAGCATCACTCAGAAACGAAGGAGAGTGCGGTTGAGGTTTCAAATCTTCTTCACGGTTATAGCGGTATTCAGTTCTTTCAACTTCCAGGATGATCTTGCGCATAGTTTCAACAACCAGGGCGGGGTGTTTGCCAGTCGCGGTCTCTGCGCTAAGCATAACTGCGTCGGCGCCTTCCAGCACTGCATTGGCAACATCGGTGATCTCACTCCGGTTTGGCTTAACCCGGTCGATCATACTCTCCATCATCTGCGTTGCCACGATAACGGGTTTTGCACGGTGAAGTGACTTCCTGATGATATCTCTTTGCGCAGCCGGTACCTTTTCTACGGGAAGCTCAACGCCGAGATCGCCGCGGGCCACCATCACTGCATCAGACTCAACAATGATATTACGCAAATCAACAAGCGCTGATGGCATCTCGATTTTCGCAATAACTTTTGTTTTGCTTTTTGCTTCAGTCAGCCTTCGCTTAAGATCAACAATATCTTCAGCTTTGCGAACAAATGAAAGTGCAACCCAATCAAGTTTCTTTTCAATAATAAAAGCCAGGTCTATGATATCCTTCTCTGTCATTGCTGGCAGGGAAATCTTTGTATCAGGAAGATTAACACCTTTTTTCGGTAATAACAATCCGCCATAGGTGACCTTAACCTTCACTTCACCTTCAGGGGTAATGTCTACAACAACCACTTCAAGTTTGCCATCATCGATCATGATCTTATTACCTATTTCCACGTCTTCGTGAAGGTTTGGATAAGACACATAGATCTTCTCTTTCGTACCTACTACTTTTTCTTTCGAAGTGAAGGTGAGGATGTCGCCGGGTTCGATCAACAATGCATCATTGCCAATTTCACCAACTCTTAATTTCGGGCCCTGTAAGTCTCCAAGTATGGAAATGCTGTATGGTTCGGTTTTGTTGATCTGCCGTATAAAATCAATGATTTTTGCTTTATCCTCATGCGTTCCGTGCGAAAAATTCAAGCGGAAGATATTGACACCGGCTTTCACAAGTTCCAGCAGTTTCTCATATGTATCACATGCCGGTCCTACGGTAGCTACGATTTTTGTACGATGCGAGGTGTGTTGAATTCCAGCCTCTTTATCCATTTCACCGTACAGGTATTTTGAAAGATCTCTTGCCATGGTTTAGTTATAGTTTATCAGATTTTAGTTTAGTTGCAGCTTATTGATCGGTTTGTTGTAGTGTTTAAGCCTGTTAATCAGCTGGCCAGGATCTTCACGATCTTGATCCATTCTTCGCTGATGCGTTGTTTAGATTTTACCGCTCTTTCGAGGGAAGTAAAATGCATCCGGTTGTTGAGTATCCCCACCATTACATTATGCCGGTTTTCCATAAGGCATTCCACGGCGGAATAACCCATCCTGCTCGCGATTAGCCGGTCAATGCAGGTTGGGGAACCCCCGCGCTGAATATGACCCAGGATGCAGACACGGACATCGGCTGCAGGCATTCTCTCTTTCACAACCTTTGCCACCTCGTTTCCACCGCCGAACTCGTCACCCTCGGCCACAACGACCATATTTACCAGCTTTTTTCTTCTTTCTTTTTCCTGTAACGAAAAAACCAACGCTTCGATATCGGTTTTACGTTCCGGTATTAAGATATGCTCCGCACCGGTGGCAATGCCGCTGTGCAGCGCAATATAGCCTGCATCGCGGCCCATCACTTCTATGATAAATAAACGGTCATGTGCATCAGCTGTATCCCGGATCTTATCGATTGCTTCAACGGCGGTGTTTACTGCCGTGTCAAACCCTATGGTAAAATCTGTTCCCGCAATATCTTTGTCGATAGTTCCAGGTAACCCGATACACGGAATATCAAATTCGCGGCTGAAAATGTCGGCTCCTTTGAATGAACCGTCTCCGCCAATCACCACCAGCCCATCAATGCCCAATTTTTTTAAATTATCATAAGCTTTCTGCCTGCCTTCGGGCTGAAAAAATTCTTTACACCTCGCTGTCTTCAAAACGGTTCCACCGCGCTGAATAATATTTGCAACGCTGCGGGAATGCATTGGTACGATATCGTTGTCAATCATTCCACTATAACCGCGCATAATTCCAAAAACTTCCATTCCATAATATATCCCTGTTCGCACTACAGCCCTGATAGCTGCATTCATTCCCGGAGCATCCCCTCCTGATGTCAACACTCCAATTTTAGTAACCTTTTTTGCCATGAATTACACTCAGTTAGTTTATTATTTAAATATTCTTCAATATGAGGGAAGAATCCTTAGTATTTGTTCATTTTCAATTTAAACGAGGCTCAAAAATAAGGTTTTGTTTTGATAAGCAAGCGTTGGGAGGAAGCGTCGAAAATTTAGTAATGTTGTATAATAAACTGATATCAAGTCAGCAATAAAGTTTTTATTTACTTCCGCTGCCGCCATGGTCGCAGGCAGACTGGTCTGGCCGACGAAAATTAAAATTAAAGGATGAAAGTATTGGTTACCGGGGCAAACGGGCTCCTCGGGCAACACCTGGTTGCTGAGTTAATTGAAAAAAGATATTCAGTGGTAGCGATTGGGCGGGGGCCGGCAAGATTGCCTTTTCCTGAATCAGCGTATAAATATTATGATATTGACATCGCGACGGAACTTGCCGTGCATGAGGTCTTTAGTGCCGAATCGCCTGAAGTGGTGATCCATGCGGCTGCTATGACCCAGGTTGATGACTGTGAAGTGAACCAGGAGCTCTGCGAACGGATAAACGTACAGGGCACCTCTCATGTCATAATAAACGCAGAGCAATATGCCAGGAAACTCATCTATATTTCAACGGACTTCGTATTCGACGGTGAGAAAGGTGATTATGCGGAAGAAGACGATATGGGCCCGGTTAACTGGTATGGCTTCACCAAAATGCAGGCGGAAAGTATCGTGGAAACCTGTGATATGCCATGGGCGATCGTGCGGACCTGTCTTGTTTATGGGAATACGCTTACAGGAACCAGAACAAATATCATCAGCTGGGTAAAAGAAAACCTACAGGCAGGAAAGCCCATCAAGGTAGTTTCTGACCAGGTGCGTACACCTACTTATGTCAAGGACCTGGTTAAGGGGATCATGCTTATTGTACAGAAAAACGGGGAAGGCACTTTTCATATTGCCGGAAAGGATGTTCTGACACCCTATGACATGGCAGTTAAAACCGCAGCATATTTCGGTCTTGATTCTTCCCTGATGACAAAAGTGGATGCTTCCAGTTTCAGTCAGCCCGGCAGGCGACCACTGAAAACCGGTTTCAACATCTCAAAGGCAAAACTTGAGTTGGGTTATGAGCCAATTTCCTTTGATGAAGCTCTTGTGCTCATGGATGAGGATCTGCGTGGTAAATGAATTTCTGCAATCATGCATCTTGCGCTTCCCCCACCATTTGTTTCGATAGTATTTAAAGGTGAATGAATGATACGGCACCATTGAGTAAGCAGGTTGACCTGGCCGGCAGTCAAAGATTCATAGGCACGGGTTGACATGACAAGCAGGTTTTCGTTCTTTTTGTTTTTCAACTCTAACATGTTTCCCGCGAATTCATTCACTTGTGTCATGGTTATTTCGACTATTTCTTTACCCGATTGCCGGATCATCTCCACCACATGGTCCCTTTCGCGTTGGTCCCTGATTGAATCAAGTGCAATCACCACAAATTTTTCACCCACACACATCATAACGTTGGTGTGATAAATGGCCTGGCCCGATGAATCCGTGGCATGAAAGATAACCGGCCGGTATTTCATAAGTGAACAAAACTTCTCTAATACCTTCACGTCTGTGCGGGGTGAGAGGCATGCGTAAGCGATCCTGTTATCCCGATCCAGCACCATGCTGCCGGTACCTTCCAGGAAACTGTTTTGATTTTCATAACCCGAAAGGTCGATCTTATCAGTGATCTCAAAACTGCCGGCAAGTTTTTCAAACACTGCCGGTTTTCTTTCGAGGCGCCGGTTTGCTGCGAACATTGGGTAGAGGCAAACAGTTCCATCATGATGAAATGAGACCCAGTTGTTCGGAAAAATTGAATCCGGTGTAAAAGGCAAAGGACTATCATTCACCACGGTTACTTCAACCCCCTCTTCTTCTAAAAGCGCGACAAATTTTTCAAATTCAAGTATGGCCAGTTGCTGTGCTTCATCGTTTTTGCCGGCAACCTGGAAAGCGTTGTTCACGGCCGTTTCCGCATTAAAAGCAAAGTTGACCGGCCTGATCATAAGTATGGTGGAAGTTGTTTGCAAGAGAAAAGCTTAAGTAAGGTTATCAGTTATAATTATCACTTAACGGATGTATTGTTGTTTAGTGCTGCTTTCAGGCGATAAATTTTCCTGTTAACTTATTTCGTCCCTCAGAAGTGGCATGCTCATACAATGAAAACCGCCACGTGCGCGGGATAATTCAGCCGAAGGCATAAGGATCAAAGTATCTTCCAGGTCATTAACGTTAATACTGCCATTTTCCAGGCCTTCAATCAGTTCAGGTGCATTGATTACCGAAAATCCATTTTCCCGGAATGCTTCTACCGTTTTATCGTTCCGGTCATAACCGAGCACAACACCTTCCCGCAATGCGAGGAGATTGCATGAATCTGTCCATTGTTCGCGGGCATCAAAAGGAAATTCGTTGTTTCCTGAATAGATAAACTTTACTTTTTCCGTGCAGCCAAGATCATTTTCACTGATATCTCTCAGCAGGTCTTCCAGGTTGTCGAAATATTTCGGATTCTCAATATCTTTTTTCCGGAATTGGGTGATGCGCATCTTGTCATCTTTCTTATTTCCTAAAAGGATCCGTTTAACAGCGTCAGCATTTTCATGCTTGATTGCTTTTTTTGAAAAATTGCCAAGCATTACCCAAACGTTTTTCTTTACCTGGGTAAAGACAGTATCGATATGCATGTAGTCCCTTTTCTTGGGGATGCGCACTATACTTATTTTTTTTACCACGTGTTTGTCAAACAATACCTTAATAGCCTGGTGGGCCGCTTCCATGGTTGTTCGCTCACTGATGCCAATCAGTATATGATCCTTTGTTATCACCATTACATCGCCACCTTCAAGCGTTACTTTTTTATCATCGGTGTCGCTGCCAGGCAACAAAAAATAATTGAAGCTATCGGGCAATTCAATGATGTTCTCGCGGTATTCTCTGAAGAAAGGGTGATTGAAAAATATATACTTCATTAACAGGGCTTCCCTGATGCGGGCCTGCTTGGCTGGTTTATTCAGCAATACAAATTTGTTGATCACAATGCCGATATCCCGGGTAAATATGAAGTTTGGAATGGGTGCAAACAGCATGTTGTCGTCGCTGATGGAACCGCAAATAAAAATTTTTGCCAGTTCTTCCGGCGGGCAGGATGAAAGCTGTTGTTCAACCTGGTAAGAACAACTTTCAATGGCACAAACAGAGGCTACCAGTTTGAGCCGGATCTCACGGTCTTCCAATATCTCAGCAAGGAGCCACTGCAGTTCAATGACCTTCTCTGATTTAAAAAAAGCCGCGTTGCCCGGTTTATAAAAGTCCCTGCGGTTTTCCGGTGAGTCTATGTTCCTGAGCTTTCCTTTGATTTTTTCCGGATCAAGAAAGTACAATAAGATTTTTGTGTAAAAATCATACTCTTCTCTTCTTATTGTATCCAAATGAACGATGTCCTCAAAGAGCCAATCCTGTGCTTTGGACGGCACAACTTTGCCTAACCCGCTATCGGGACTATGGACCAATAATCTTCGTAAACGGCCTATTTCGGACGAAACCTGTATCATCGAACTTTGCTGACTGCTCATAAAATTTAATTGTTCGCAATGCCTGTCAAAACTGTCTCAGGAGGATCAACATTCCCGGATATAAACATGCATAATTAAGAATCTGGTGATCACGGAACAGATAGAAGCTTGTATGCTGATCCCTGATCGGGGGACAAATATAAGATTTTATAGCAGTTGGCATAATCAACTGATATGTACCCGCAGGTACATTCCGCTAAGAAAAGCATGAATTTGCACTGAATTCTATTAAATTTGATACTTCCTCTTAAAAAAAGTACCTGATATGGAATTTGAATTATCCGAAGAACATAAGATGATCCGTAAAGCAGCCCGTGACTTCGCGCAGGCCGAGTGTTTGCCCGGTGTTATTGAACGGGATGAGTTACAGAAATTTCCTAAGGACCAGGTGATGAAACTTGCAGAACTGGGATTTATGGGAATGATGGTGGATCCGGAATTCGGTGGATCTGGAATGGATACGGTGAGTTATGTACTGGCCATGGAGGAGGTCAGCAAAATAGACGCGAGTGTGAGTGTGTCTATGAGCGTAAATAATTCACTTGTGTGCTGGGGTCTCGATAAATACGGTAACAATGAACAGAAACAACAATATCTCACCCCTCTTGCCCAGGGCCGTAAAGACGGAGAACTCTATATCGGCGCGTTTTTATTAAGTGAACCTGAAGCCGGCAGCGACGCTACATCACAGCGAACCCTGGCCGAAGAAAAGGATGATCATTATCTGTTAAACGGTGTAAAGAACTGGATAACCAATGGCAACTCTGCTTCTGTGTACCTGGTAATGGCTCAAACGGATGTAGCCAAAGGAAGTAAAGGTATCAACGCATTTATCGTTGAAAAGAACTGGCCCGGTGTTACCGTAGGCGCGAAGGAAAATAAATTAGGCATCCGCGGAAGCGATACGCACAGCATATTGTTTAATGATGTAAAAGTGCCCAAAGCAAACAGGATAGGGGAGGATGGGTTCGGTTTTTCTTTCGCTATGAAAACGTTGGCGGGTGGAAGGATCGGTATAGCGGCACAGGCACTTGGCATAGCCTCCGGTGCTTATGAACTGGCTGTAAAATATTCAAAGGAGCGCAAGGCGTTTGGTAAAGAGATCATGCATCACCAGGCTATCCAGTTTAAACTGGCTGATATGGCGACCCGGATTGAAGCTGCACGTTTGTTGTGTTTACGTTCGGCCTGGGAAAAGGATAACGATCTTGATTATGCACTCAGCAGTTCAATGGCGAAAGTATACGCTTCTGAAACTGCCATGTGGGTTACTACAGAGGCTGTACAGGTGCATGGCGGCTATGGCTATGTAAAAGAATATCATGTTGAAAGGCTTATGCGTGATGCAAAAATCACCCAGATTTATGAAGGCACTTCCGAGGTTCAGCGTATCGTGATAGGTCGCGCAATACTAAAATAGAACAATGATCGCTGGTTCTTCAAATCAATCTGACCGGCAATGAGTATTATTCAGTTACAACAGGTAAAAAAACAATACAACGGTACTTATGTGCTGCAGGGGATCGACCTTTCCTTTGAAAAAGGTCAGATCGTCGGCTACATAGGACCGAATGGCGCCGGGAAGAGCACGACCATAAAGATACTTACCGGAATAATCTCCGACTTTGAGGGCAATGCCACGGTGCTGGGTCATGATGTAAGAAAGGATCCACTTATTATCAAACAGCAAATTGGCTATATACCTGAGCATGCAGCACTCTATGATGTGCTGACGCCAATGGAATATCTCGACTTTGTCGGCAAGCTGTACCAGATGGATGCTGCGGTCACCCGAAAAAAAGGTCTTGACCTCTTGCGCCTTTTCGAGCTTGCGGATAAACATGATATGCGCATGAATGGATTCAGCAAAGGAATGCGTCAGAAAGTTCTGTTGATTTCCGGGCTGATCCATAATCCCGAGATCATATTTCTTGATGAGCCCCTAAGCGGACTGGATGCAAATGCAGTGATTCTCGTCAAAGAAATTTTGTCCCAACTGAAACAGGCAGGCAAGACGATTTTTTACTCGTCGCATATCATGGATGTAGTCGAAAAGATCAGTGACCGGATCATCATTATCAATAAAGGTGCTGTCATTGCAGACGGCACTTTCACTGAATTGCAACAAGCCGGCGCAGAGGGCTCGCTCGAGAATATCTTCACCGCACTCACCGGTGATCACCAACATCTTTCGACTGCAGGGGAATTTGTTGACATAATGAAAAGTTTTTCGAATGGGTAAGTGGTTGTTGAAAATAGTGCAACTGTTCAACCCGGTTTTCAGGCGCCAGGGGATAGATGTTGATCGCCTGTACACCATAGTAGAATTAAAACTGCTGATGGATACCAGGCGCGTTTACATGAGTTGGAAGCAGGGACAGCAAAAAGATAATAAGAACCATCTTTCAACCATACTTATCCTCTATGGGTTGTTTGGAATTTTTATGGGCTTTGCCATATATTCCTTTCCTTCAGTGGTCACCGGTATGATCCTCTTTCATTCCTATGTAATCTTTATGATGGCGATGACCCTCATCACGGATTTTTCATCGGTGTTACTTGACACAACCGATAACCAGATTCTTTTGCCGAGACCGGTAAACAGCAAAACATTGTTTATGGCCCGGTTGATCCATGTTCTCCTTTACCTGCTTCAATTCAGTATTGCCATTTGCCTGGTTCCGATCATTGCCACCTTTGTAAAATACGGGCCGCTGGTGGGCTTTGGTATGATCATCACATCACAGCTGACCGTTTTACTGGCCGTATTTATTACTTACCTGTTATACCTCCTGGTACTCCGTTTTAGCAGCGAGCAAAAAATAAAAGAGATTGTCACTTATTTCCAGATCGGTATGACTTTGTTTTTCACGATCGGTTACCAGCTTATTCCAAGAATGATAGACCTGGAAGGGCTTTCTGCAAACTTCACGCTTAAATGGTATTCCTTTCTGATTCCACCAGTGTGGATGGCGATGACGCTTGAAGGTTTGTACGATTTTAATTTTGACGCTGTTCACCTGGTGATGATCTTCCTTGCCGTGACTGTGCCTTTACTTTTGTATTGGGTAATGAATAAATTCCTGGCTCCCCTGTTTTCAAAACAACTGGCGAACCTGAATAATGAAAGTCAGTCATCGAAAAAAGGACCTGCTGACTTGCGTTCAGGTCCTGGTTTTTCCGGCAAACTTGCTTCACTTTTTTGCGGATCCCCGGTTGAAAAAGGAGCATTCGAACTTACCTGGAAAATTACGGGACGTGACAAAGCATTCAGGTTGCAGTTTTATCCTGCCCTCGGATATATACCTATTATCCTCTTCCTGGTACTTTTCAACAGCGGCCGGAATGTTTCAGAACAACTTGAACTCCTGCCTTATTCAAATAAGTTTCTCTGGTTAATATATATACCCCTTTTTGCTGTAGCGGGTAGTGTTACCATTGTCACATTTAATGAAAATTTCCAGGCTTCCTGGATCTATCATAGTATGCCGGTCAAAAGACCGGGAGAATTGCTATCGGGGAACCTAAAAGCCCTCATTGTAAAGTATTTTGTACCGGTGTATGTTCTGTTTTTTGGCATCTCTTTATTTGTGTGGGGGCCCGCTGTGATTGATGACTTTATTTTAGGATTGTTAAACAGTCTTATAAGTTTGCTGGTTCTGACGCTATTCACCGATCATTATCTTCCATTCTCGCGACAACCAAACATTAAACAGCAATCAGGAAAATTTCTGCAGGTTATTCTCCAGGTGGTTATTATCGGTATACTTGTGCTTATTCATTATTTTCTGCTTGGGAGAGTTTATGTTATGTACGGGGTTGCATTGTTGTCGTTTTTGGGATTATGGTTGATGGTAAAGAATTTGCAAGCAATTAGCTGGACAAAAATTTCAGTTTGATATGGCAATAAATCTTGAAGTTTATAAGGAGCTGATGAAACTTTGCACCGCGAAGAATCTAACCCTTGTTGCGGTGTCGAAAAACAAGCCGGTAAGCGATATCCAGGATCTCTATGACATTGGTCACCGGGACTTCGGAGAGAATTATGTGCAGGAGCTTATACAGAAGCAGTTGCTGCTGCCACAGGACATCAGGTGGCATTTCATTGGCCATCTCCAGCGGAACAAGGTTAAATACATTGCGCCGTTTATTTATATGATCCATGGCGTTGAAAGCTACCAGTTGCTTGAAGAGATCGACCGGCAGGCTGTTAAAAATGAACGGAATATCAAATGCCTGTTGCAGCTCCATATCGCGCAGGAAGAAAGTAAGTTTGGACTGAGCTATGAAGAATTGCAGGATATCATCAGGGATATTCCTAAACTCGAACTGTTAAATCAGATCCGAAATGTTACGATTTCCGGCTTGATGGGGATGGCTAGTTTTACAAAAAACAAGGCACAGGTACGAAAGGAATTTGAATACCTGAAAGCCGCTTTCGATGATTGCAAGGCAAATCTTGTAAAATCTTCTGAATTTAATACGCTAAGCATGGGGATGAGTGGAGATTATGAAATAGCCATTGAAGAAGGCAGCACCATGATACGTGTTGGTAGCCTTTTATTTGGTCAGCGCGAACCGTTATGATCGGGAAAACCGATCCATTCATCGAAGGGTTGCAGTGATTCAGCGAATTGATTCGCCCGGGGTCGTTAGAGATTTTATCTTTGATCCAGATCGTTACCCTGATTTTTTTCTATTAAGTTTTTTAGTGGTTTAGAACCGTACGCTAAGTGCGGTTCTTTTTTTTTCTATGTGCTTCCACTTGCCCGGATTCTGATGCATATTTTTTCATCGCCAATAAGCTGTCAATCGTCGAATACCTTTTGAGATGCACCCCCCCGGACATAATTTTACACCATCACCCGGATTATTCATAGGAATTGTTTATTGGTTCAGAGAGCTGTAGGAGTACAGCTCTCTTTTTTTTGCCCCGCCCGACACTTACTCCGCAAAGGCTGATTTCAATTTAAAGCTTAAATTTGCAGATACAACGCATTGATAATATGGCAGAAAGCATAAAAGAAGAAGAAAAATCACTCAATTTCATAGAAGAGATCATTGTCGCTGACCTTGCGGCTAAAAAATACGATTCGATCGTGACAAGATTTCCTCCCGAACCGAATGGGTACCTGCATATTGGGCATTCAAAATCAATTTGCCTGAACTTTGGTCTGTCAAAACAATTTGGTGGAAAAACAAACCTCCGGTTCGACGACACCAACCCGGTAACGGAAGACACGGAATATGTCGAGAGCATAAAAGACGATATACGCTGGCTCGGGTTTGAATGGGCCGAAGAGTTATATGCATCTGACTATTTTGAGCAGTTATATGAGTTTGCTGTAAAACTTATCAAAAAAGGACTTGCCTATGTTGATGATTCAAGTGCGGAAGAAATTGCGAAACTAAAGGGCACACCTACTGAACCCGGCCAGCCGGGTCCTTACCGTAACAGGACAATAGAAGAAAACTTGTCGCTTTTTGCAGACATGCGCGCCGGAAAATATCCCGATGGCGCGAAGGTCCTTCGTGCAAAGATTGATATGGCATCACCGAACATGCACATGCGCGATCCCTTACTGTACCGTATAAAACACGCCCATCATCACCGGACCGGAGATAAATGGTGCATATATCCCATGTATGATTTTGCGCATGGCCAGAGCGATTCAATAGAAAAGGTGACGCATTCGATCTGCACGCTTGAATTTATTCCGCACCGCCCGTTATATGACTGGCTGATTGAAAAGCTGGAAATTTTTCCTTCCCATCAATATGAATTTGCACGCCTGAACATGACTTATACGGTCATGAGTAAGCGCAAGCTGTTGCAACTGGTGAACGAGCGCCACGTGACCGGTTGGGACGATCCGCGGATGCCAACGCTCACCGGGTTAAGGCGCCGTGGTTTTACCCCTGAAAGTATCCGTTTATTCGCCGACAAAATTGGTGTCGCGAAACGCGATAATATGATTGATTTTTCTTTGCTTGAATTTTGTATCCGCGAACATCTGAACAGGATAGCATTGCGGAGGATGGTTGTAATGGATCCACTCCGGGTAGTGATCACCAATTATCCTGCAGGTGAGACGGAGATGCTTCCAAGTGAAGATAATCCGGAAGATCCGAATAGCGGAAACAGGGACATTCCTTTCAGCAACGAACTATATATCGAAAGGGAAGACTTTATGGAAGATGCTCCCAAAAAGTTTTTCAGGCTCGCTCCAGGTAAGATGGTAAGACTTAAAAGTGCCTATATCATCAAGTGCGATGAGGTGCTGAAAGACGGCTCGGGTAATATTACGGCTGTACATTGCAGTTATATCCCGGAAAGCAAAAGCGGATCCGATACTTCCGGGCTTAAGGTCCAGGGTACATTGCATTGGGTAAGTGTGAAAGAAGCAATAAATGTTGAAGTGAGATTGTATGACCGGCTTTTCAACGCCGAAGATCCTTCATCAGAAGAAGGAGATTTCAAAGATTATATCAATACTGAGTCCTTACAAATCATACCTGGCGCCTTTGCGGAACCGGCACTGGCGTCTGCAAAATTTGATGAACGTTACCAGTTTATTCGCAAGGGATACTTTACGCTCGACAAAGAAAGTTCTGAAGAAAAGCTTGTTTTCAACAGAACGGTTACATTGAAGGATACCTGGGCCAGGGAAGCGAAAAAAGGGTAGTGACCCGTTGGTCAGAATCCTTTTTTCGTTGGCGATGGTTTCACAGCTGTCTTCTGTTTGGCGTAGTCAAACACCAGGTGGCAAAACGCCTTAACCCCAACATCCAGCTGGCTGTCGTCAATCACGAAGTCAGGTGTGTGATGAGGTGCCGCCTTATCGGGATCCATGCCTTTAGGCATTCCACCAAGATTGAAGAAAAACGAAGGGGCTTTTTCACCGAAAAACGAAAAGTCTTCGGCCCCGGTTGTCCATGTGCCTGAAACCAGGTTGTTTTTACCTGCGGCTGCTTCCAGCGAAGGAAGCATCATTTCAACCAGTTCAGGCGTATTATAAGTGACCAGCGTTTTGGTATCAATCGTAACTTCTGCAACAGCACCTGAAGATTCCGCCACCTTCATTGCCGTTTGTTTGATTTTTTCATGAACGTCCTTCTGCATTTTACTGTCCAGTGTCCGGATAGTACCTTCAAGGATCGCTTCTTCAGGAATGATGTTGTTTCTGACACCGCTGTGAAACTTCCCGACGGTTATCACTACCGGCGCCTGTGTAAGATCCGACTGGCGGCTTACAATGGTTTGCAGGGCATTGATGATCTGTGTACCTGCAACGATTGGATCAACCCCGGTCCAGGGTGTGGATCCATGAGTCTGCTTACCTTTTATCTTTATGGTAAACCAATCTGAAGAGGCCATAAATGAACCACTTTTATACCTTAGCTTGCCTACTTCGAGTGACGAGTTTATATGGATGCCGAAGATTGCATCTACTTTGGGATTGTCCATCACACCTTCCCTGATCATTTCCGGTGCGCCTCCGGTTTCATCACCCGGTGATCCTTCTTCGGCCGGCTGGAAAATAAACTTTACCGTACCAGGAACATCTTTCTTCATAGACGTTAATACTTCGGCAGTTGCCATCAACATTGCAACATGCGTGTCGTGACCACAGGCATGCATAACAGGTACTTTCTGTCCCAGGTAATCGGCGGTCACGGTAGATTTATAAGGAAGATCTGCTCTTTCAAGAACAGGCAGTGCATCCATGTCTGCTCTAAGCGCTACTACAGGTCCAGGCCTTCCGCCGGTGAGTATTGCAACTACTCCTGTTTTTGCAATACCGGTCTCCACCTGCAATCCCAGCTTCCGGAGATGTGCAGCAATGTATTCCGCGGTCTTCACTTCCCTGTTTGAAAGTTCAGGGTGTTCATGAAGATAACGGCGCCATTCTATCAGCCTGGGTAGTATTGCTTTGGCTTTCTGATCCGCAATTGCGTTTGGGGTGGTTTGTGCCTGAACTGTTCCGAAAAGTAAAATTCCGGCTGCCATCAATTTTGGGCAGATCGCCTTAAGAGCCATATCAATCATGAATTTTATTTTAAACTGATTAGTTAGAAAAATAGGGATAAAATGGACAGTAGCTGTTGAGTAACTTTGTTATTTATTTCACTGGCAGATCTTTAAGGTAGGAAATCATCTTCCAAAAAATTCAACCAACCAATAATTTTTACTTTTTTATTGATCCGATGTTAGTTTTTTATCCATCCCCGCACGCAAAGTGTCGCCGGACTTACATGAACCTTTATTTTCATGCCTTCAATGACAGGCTATTTCCAGTCCCATAGAACCACGTTCCATTCGTCCATATAATCACGATAGGTGTGGATCGTCTTGAAGCCCGTCTTCTCATGTGCGCGCATGGACCTGTGATTTGAAGTGGAGATCTCAGTAACTATACAGTCAAAACTTTCCTGGTAAAGTTCCCGGTGTTTATGATAAAGCATGCTGAATACCTGTTGACCACGATAGTTCTTATCAACACAGATCTGGCCCATGACATAATACCTGTAATCACATAAAGATTTCCCCAGCCATGTGATCGTTTCAAGATGCAGAAACATATTTTCCAGGTCCGGGTAAGCTTTCCGGCCTTCTTTAAGCAGTACAATCGCATAAGCAACGATATTGTCTCCGTCACGGACCACTATACTTGGAGCAAGGTCGTGCAACTGTTGCAACATTTCGATTGAAAACTGCATGGTAAGAAATCCTTCGGTTGCTTTTTCTTCCGCTGATATGTTTTGTTTTAGATTGCGTTCCTGTAATGAAAGGATTTGCCTGAGATCAGACTGATTGTTTGTGAGACCAGCTGTTAACATCGGTGGTAGTTTATTCTGATAAACCAAAGATAAGCAAGCGCCGGGAAGTAAGGACTATCCGGTCACTATTAAGCCAATTATTGCCGGATTGGATGTAATTGGCATTGTAGAAAGTTATTTGTGTTCGCCCCAGACTTCGCGTAAAGTATCGGCAATTTCTCCCAGGGTACATTTTTGCTCTACAGCATCAAGAACAACCGGCATGATATTGTCATCACCCGAAGCGCAGTCGTTCAACTGTTGTAACAGGTTATCACATTTAGCAGGATTACGGTTGTTTCTGAAGGCAGCCAGCTTTTCAGTTTGTATTTGTCTTATGCTGTCATCAATCCTGAAGCCGGGTATTTTTTCGTCATTTGTACTTTGAAATTTGTTTACACCAACAATAATCTTTTCACCCGTTTCAATTGATCGCTGATATTCATAAGCACTTTTTGCGATCTGCTCCTGCATAAAGCCTTTTTCAAGCGCGCTGACACTGCCACCCATATTATCTATGATGCCGATAAGTTCAAAAGCCTTTTCCTCAACCTGGTTGGTTAACGTCTCCACATAATAACTCCCGGCGAGGGGGTCGGTTGTATCAGGAACACCGCTTTCGTGGGCGATGATCTGCTGGGTGCGGAGCGCTATCCTCGCTGCTTCTTCAGTTGGCAGACTCAGCGCTTCATCATAGCCGTTTGTGTGTAATGATTGTGTTCCGCCAAGTACAGCAGCCAACGATTGCAGAGTAACCCTCGAGATGTTATTTTGTGGTTGTTGCGCGGTCAGGGTGCTGCCACCGGTCTGCGAGTGAAACCTAAGCATCATCGCCTTAGGATCTGTTGCACCCAGGTCCTTCATGATCTTTGCCCACATTCTCCTGGCCGCCCGGAATTTCGCCGCTTCCTCGAACAGATTGTTGTGCGCATTAAAGAAAAAGGATAGTCGCCGGCCGAAGACATTTATATCCAATCCTTTTTCAATGGCGGCTTTCACGTAGGCCTTACCGTTACTAAGTGTGAATGCAACTTCCTGGACAGCTGTACTTCCTGCTTCACGTATATGATAACCCGAAATAGATATCGTGTTAAATTTTGGCGTTTCTGTACCACAATATTCGAAGATGTCAGTAATGATCCGCATCGACGGTTTGGGAGGATATATATAGGTACCCCTCGCTGCATATTCTTTGAGGATATCATTTTGGATGGTACCCGTTAGTTTTTTCAGGTCCGCACCCTGTTGTTTAGCCAGGGCAATGTAAAAAGCCAGCAGGATGAAACCTGTGGCATTAATGGTCATGGAAGTTGACACCTGGTCGAGCCTGATGCCATCAAAAAGTGTCTGCATGTCTTCCAGGGTATCGATGGCCACTCCAACCTTACCGACTTCACCTTCAGCGAGCGGATGATCGCTGTCATAGCCTATCTGTGTAGGAAGATCAAAAGCAACGCTAAGTCCCATAACGCCCTGTGATAACAGGTAATGGTATCGCTTGTTACTTTCTTCTGCAGTGCTGAAACCCGCGTATTGACGCATGGTCCAGAGCCGTCCCCGGTACATGTCTTGTTGCACTCCACGTGTAAATGGAAACTCACCGGGATTACTGTCGTCTGCCTTACCGATGTCAGCAGGGGTATACACTGATTTTATTTCAATCCCTGAATCTGTTCGTTTGATATTATCATCCATAATACTGTTCACTTAAGATCAGGCATTTTTTCCAGTGAGTGAAGCAAACTTATTTCACTGCCCTGATCAAGACGCCGGCATTTACTAATTCATCAGTTTTTTAGCTTCGAAGCTAAGCACATCCGAAACAACATTGTGCAATGTTGCTTTTGGATTTTGCATCAACATTTCCAATACTGCCCTGCTAAGATCCTGGCCACTTGCATCAGGCGGTAAAAAGGAAGCAACCTGGTTGATAATAAGTATGTTCTGATCTTTGAGATTTCGGACGGCTTCCCAGGCGTCAGCACTCACATAGATCTGCTGGGTTACATTGTATTCAAATTCCTGTTTGATTTGTTGGGTGAGTAACAGCTGCATATCCTTCAATCCAAGTCCCGGCTGGTTAACACGGCTGATTACATTCGGTAGCGCTATCCTGTCGGTCAGAAGGATCATACGCTCGTAAGCCTGTAATTGAAGCTGTTTGCTGATATCATCAGCTGGTTTCTTTTCAGGTACCGGTGATTTTGCAGAAGGTGCCGAACGCTTTGCCTCCTGTCGCTGTTTCCAGAAGAGATAGGCAAGCGTGCCGCCAATTGCAAAAGCGATGATCAATTGCCAGATTAACTGACTACTGGATAATGACATAATGGATTTTTAAGTTAGGCAAAAATAGTGATTAGGCACACCTATAACGGAACTTCTTTGAATTGCTTATTTTTGCATACAAACTTTTTTGGAAGCTGATTATTAATATACCCCGACTTGCCGGAAGGCTCCGTAGGGGCAACAAACAAGATATCGATTTATGGAAACTACAATAACTTCTCCGCTGAATTTTACAGCAAAGGCAATTGAAGAAATTGACCGCCTTATGCAGGCCCCGGATTTTGACAAAACAAAGTTACTTCGTGTTGGTGTGAAGGGTGGGGGCTGCTCCGGGATGACATATATTCTAGGCTTCGATCACAAACAGGACAACGATGAAGTGTTTGAAATTGAGGGATTGAAATTCCTGCTGAACAGATCACACAGCATTTACCTGATGGGAATGGAGATCGACTGGCAGGACGGTCTTAATGCACGGGGCTTTAGCTTTTCCAATCCCAATGCAAGTAAGACCTGCGGATGCGGAACCTCTTTTGCTGTGTAGTCAAAAACAAGCATTTGGCAGGTTTTAAACAGTGGTCTTTTTGTCTGAATTCCGATCACCTGAATGTTCGCCTGAACACTAATCGTTTAAACACGCATAGACGAACTGAAAGCTTATCACAAAAAAAAGGCCAGTCCCGAAAGAGACTGGCTTCATTATTATTAGAAGATCATTATTTAGTAAGCGCTGGTTTAGGCTTATCAATCTTAGCCGTTGGTGCCGAAGCATCTGGCTTGCCTAATGGTCTGTTGCGGGCAAGATCCACAAGTAAAGGAGCTGCAACGAAGATGGAAGAATAAGTACCGGTAAGTACACCAATCAACATCGCGAAAGCAAAACCTCTTGTTACTTCACCGCCCACCAGGAACAAAATGAGGACGGTAAGAAATACGGTGAATGAAGTCATTACTGTTCTGCTCAGCGTTTGATTGATCGCACGGTTCACAATCACATGAGAATGCTCTCCTTTCATCAGTCGTGTGTCTTCCCTTATACGGTCATAAACAATAACCGTATCGTTCATTGAGAAACCAATCACCGTCAGGATCGCCGCGATAAAGTGCTGGTCGATCTCAAGTGGGAAAGGAACAACGTTTTTCAGGAATGAAAACACTATCAGGGTTACCAGTACGTCGTGTAACAATGCGATAATGGTACCCACAGAATATCTCCAGTCACGGAACCTGATGAAGATATAAAGCGTGATAACGAGTATCGACCAGAAGGTTGCCCATAAAGCACCTTTTTGTAAGTCATCCGAAATCGTAGGATCAACTTTTTTAGTTTGCTCAATATACCTGGTCGTTGCAAAAACCTCAGGTGTTAAGTTAGCCGGCAGGAATGGTTTTAATCCTGCAAACAGTTTTTGTCTCACCTGCTCATCAGTTGCGATACCTTCCTGGTTGATCAGGTAATCAGTGGTGATATCGAATTTGCTGCTTGATCCATATGTTTTGATAACAGGGGAGGATCCGAATTCTTTTTCAAGTGCTTCACGCAGTTTTTCCCCATCCTGTGGTGCGTCGAACCTTACTATATAGCTGCGGCCGCCACTGAATTCAACACCTTTTTTGAAACCGTTGATCAATGCTGCCACACCAAGAATGGCGATAACTACAGAAATAACATAAGCATACTTCCTGTATTCGATGAATTTGTAATTCGCGTGACGGAAGATCCGCTTGGAGAAGCTGGTGAAATATTTGAAGTGACGGTCTTTCTTAGTATAAAAATCAGTAATCAACCTCGAAACCAGGATACCTGTGAACAGGGAAAGCAAAAGTCCAAGTATCTGCGTTGTTGCGAATCCAAGTACCGGGCCAAGACCATAGATCGCAAGGATGATCGCTGTAAGCAAACTGGTGATATGCGCATCAAGCACGGGTGGTAAGGAACGACGGTAACCGGTTTTGACAGCCTGGTCATGGGTGCTTCCTTTAGCCAGTTCTTCCTTGATACGTTCAAAGATGATAACGTTTGTATCAACCGCCATACCGATGGTCAATACCAGGCCCGCAATACCTGCAGCAGTCAGCGTAGCATGCATCGCGCTAAGAATACCGACGGTGAAAAGCAGGTTAAGTATCAATGCAATATTGGCTACTATACCCGCGGTGTTGTAATAGATGATCATCAATACGAAGATCACCAGGAATGAAATCAGGAATGATAATAAACCACCCTGTACTGCCTCCTGGCCTAATGTTGGTCCAACTACCTGCTCCTGGACAATTTTTGCAGGGGCATCAAGTTTACCGGCCTTAAGGATGTTTGCAAGATCCTGGGCTTCTTCAACAATAAGCTGTGTATTCGCACCGCTACCGCTTCCCATGGTGATCCTTGAATTACCACCGGAGATCTTGTCGATCACATTCGGAGCCGAGTAAACAATATCATCCAGAACGATTGCAATGGATTTGTTTTTATTCTTCTCTGTCATTCTTTCCCAGGTGCGTGCACCGGAGTTGGTCATTGACATAGTAACATTCACCTCATTGGTAACCTGGTCAAATTCCTGGCTCGCATTTTCGATGGCTTCACCTTCCAGTTCAGCACCCTCTTTACCAGGAATTGTTTTGATCGCATACAACAACAACACCGGTGAAAGTTTACCGGCTTCATCCCTGTCCTGCTTGCCCCAAAGGAACTTCGCGTTTGCAGGGAAATTATTTTTTACTACAGGTAGCCTGAGGTATTCATTGACTTTAGCAGTGTCACTGATTCTCGCGAGACCGATGTATGGGTAGAAGTAATACTTTCCTGTTTCAGGATTTTGTTGTGGTACAGCAGGATTCAGGATCCGGAACAATGGATTGCTGCCGGCACTGGTGTCTGCAACTTTAAGTGAATCAGGCACACGTGAAAGTGAGTCCTGGGTTTTGGCTGAAGAAAACAGGTAGGTGTCCAATGCCTTATCAGCAGCCTGGAGACCTTGACCAAGGTCGGCAAATGTATACACTTCCCAGAATTGCAGGTTAGCGGTTGACTGCAGGAATCTTCTTACCCTTTCAGGGTCAGTTGCTCCTGCAAGTTCCACAGTGATGATACCCTTGTTTTCATCAAGACTGATATTGGGCTGTGCTACTCCAAATTTGTCGATACGTCTCCTGAGAACTTCAAAAGTCTGGGCCATGCCCGCATTGGCCTGGTCGCGGATATAGTTAAGCACCTGCGCATCAGATGCGTTGATGGTAAGTTTATTCCTGTTGGTGTTTGCGAAGAACGGTGCAAGTTTAGCGCCCGGGTTCTGATCATTGAATGCAGCACCAAAGAGATCGATGAAGTTCTGATCACTGTTCAGCTTTCTTCTCTTTGCTTCCTCGATTGCTTTCAACAGCACAGGATCTTTCGGGTTGTTCGATACTCCTTTGATAAGACCATCAAGTGCGATGTCGAGTGTCACGTTGATACCACCCTGCAAGTCAAGCCCAAGAAGCAATTCGCTTTCTTTGGCTTTCTGATAGGTATTACCCCACCATGTTATCTTCTGATCTTTTGTGCTATCAAGTAGAACTGCCAGTCTTTGATTAACAAGTGTGTTAACCGTGTCCTGGTATAAAGCCTGCGCCTCTTTATTACCTGCATATTTCTGCTCAGCAGCGGGATAAAGTCGTTTAACCTGTTGTATCGCTTTTGCTTTCATCGCTGATTCATGCTTATTCACGAACCATGTAAAGGAAAGCTGGTAGCCGGATATCAGGATCAGCAGAACAGCAAAAATACTAACCAGTGCTCTCATCGCAATTGTTGTTTATTTTTTTAAGGTTGGCAAAGATAGGGTTTTCAGGAGAAGAAATTCCTATATGATTCCGGTTTTGCCACAATTATAAGGTATTTCAGAACCGACGTTTACAACGTAAATCGGCATCTCATGGTATGCCCGCCGGCCTTAATCTTATAAAATTTACCAAAGCATTTGCCTGAAATCTGAAACTGTTCCTACCTTTGCGTCCTTCATCAAAAAATAAAGCAACGAAGCAATGCAGTTATCTTCCAGATTACAGCGGTTCAACGAACCGGAAACCCTCAAAATGGCCAAACTCGGCAGGGAATTAAGAGCGCAAGGAATTGATGTTATTGACCTAAGCCTCGGTGAACCCGATTTTGACACGCCCCAGCACATAAAGGATTCTGCAAAGAAAGCTATTGATGAAAACTGGAGTCACTACACACCGGTAGCAGGTTATGCTGACCTCCGGGAAGCCGTTTGTACAAAGCTGAAACGTGATAATAACCTGGATTACAAGCCAGAAAACATTCTCGTCTCTACCGGGGCAAAACAAAGCCTGGCAAATGTGATTATGGCTGTGATTGACAACGGCGATGAGGTGATCATCCCAACACCGTTCTGGGTGACCTATTCTGAACTTGTACGTATTGCGGAAGGTAAACCTGTATTTATCCGATCCACCGTCGAAAATAAGTATAAGATTACCCCGGCAGAACTGGAAGCGGCCATCACCCCGAAGACTAAGCTTTTCATGTTCTCATCCCCCTGCAACCCCAGTGGCGCAGTATATTCGAAAGAAGAACTGGCCGGCCTGGCAGAAGTGTTCAGGAAATACCCTGAGATTTTCATCATCTCTGATGAGATTTATGAATATATCAACTATGTGGGCAAACACGAAAGCATCGCACAGTTTGAGGACCTCAAAAATCGTGTAATTATTGTTAACGGACTGAGCAAAGGTTTCGCCATGACAGGTTGGAGACTAGGGTATATCGCTGCCGATCCGCTCGTGGTGAAAGGAAGTGAGAAGATCCAGGGACAGTTTACCAGTGCAACCTGTTCAATTACTCAGCGTGCGGCCATTATCGCTTTAACCGGCGACCTGACCCCATCAATGCAGATGTCTGAGGAGTTTACCAAACGCAGGCAGAAAATGCTTGAATTGATGGGCACTCTTCCCGGAGTAACCTGTATGGAACCAGATGGAGCGTTTTATGTATTCCCGGTAATGAAGGCATATTATGGCAAGAAAAACGGCGAGCATGCCATAAATAATTCGGATGATCTGTCGATGTACCTGCTCAATACGGCCCATGTGTCGAGTGTTTCCGGCAGTGCGTTCGGAGAACCTGACTGCATCAGGTTGTCGTTTGCAAATAGCATGAAAAATATTGAAACCGGGGTTGCCCGTATCAAAAAGGCACTCAGCGATCTGAAGTAATAAAATAACAAAAACGATGAGCTGATGCCTTGTGTTTCAGTTTCATTTAACCGAAAAGGGCGCAGTCAATAGCGCCCTTTTTTGCATTAAAACAGTGTTCTCACGAAACCGCTAAGGGATTTTACTTATTGTAATCTAAATTATTATCCAACAAGACACTTTTACCCCGATACTTCGGATGGATTGAGGATGTAATACGTGCATCTTTGTTCTACCAAAACAAACTGCTTCAAACACACCGAAACTAACTGAGCAGTAACCCCTTAACCTTAAACCCGGAAAAGCCTGCGGTCAGAGCCTAAACGTAGAAAATTTGTCGCTTCCGCAGACGACGGGCCCAGAAGAGTAGCCCTTAAAACAACCAAAACAAGCTTGTTGATCAATGGACAAGCTTAATGCCCAAAACTAATCAGCTTATTACTTCGAGGTAACCAGCTTAATAACCAAAACTAACCAGCTTATAACCTGAGCTAACACATTTAACGACCAAAACTAACCAGCTTAACCCCTAAACACCTAAACCCCTTAGCGCTAGCCTGTTTGCTTACCGTGGTAGATTAAAGACCCCTCTAACGTCATTGTAACCCAACCGCAGATTTACGTAACGAGATTCCCTGCCTGAGAATGGTGGGGAATTTTTTTGAAGGCTGATTATTTAGAACGGCTTACAAGACCCCCCTTTCTGCTATCCACATTTATGCCATATTTTCCGGAGCCGCGAACTATCCACCTGACAGTAACAGTACCCATACCAGGTATATTATCTACTTCAATGGTTTGCGGATTTGTTTTCTGTTCAGTGGTGATATTCAGATCACGGTTCTGAACTATCATACCGGCAATAACATTTGCACCGGTAATAGTGATGTAATCAGGTCTTTCAATTTTGAACTTTATATCCTGGCTGGAATGTGTCGGCATGATGCGGCGGTTGGCGATTACAGCGGTGATTTCTCTTAAGCCATCTCCCAGGTCCTTTTCAGATATGGAATCAACTTCAAGTTTCGGAGTCTGGTAACAATGATAAATCGTAAAAGCCATGTTCCGGTGTGCATCGCTCTCCAGTAGAAAACCAGGATGAGCCCTTCCGAAATTCTTTTTGAAACCGCCGATCTCTATTTTTCCATATTGAGGGTGATTGAATTCATGCCAGTCTACAAATGCATCTCTAAAAAGCAGATGACGGTTGAATTCGCTGGATGATGGATCCTGCGGATCTCTGGTCGCATCTTTATTAAACATCAGGTAAGGTGTCCATAATTCATTTGAATAAGTGTAGATGCCGCGCCCGCCATAAAACCAGTCAAGTTCGCCGCCATAAGCGGAATATAAATCCTTATACACAACCAGGTATTTATAGCCTGGTATCAGTTCTTCACCTTTTTTGGCGATAAAATCATAAACCCTAACATCCTGCGCATTGTAGGTACCAACATCCTCCTGTCCCCCGGGACCCCGTAATATCATACCGCCGGCATTGTGATAAGATTGTGCAGCAGCTATATTCGGATGCTTCATTACAAATTCCATGATAGCCCGGTTTTCAGGGAGACTGAACGGATATTTAAAGGCGCCGCCCTGAATATAGTTCGGTTGCCATCCCCATCCCCAGTCACGGTTAGGATCGTATTCAAATGTATAACCGTCTTCATTAACCTGGCCGTCGCCGTCATTGTCAATCCCTTCAAGTCCAAGAAATTCATAATCTCCTTTCTGATCGGCCGGTACGGTGATCATTCTTGAAGGATCATTAGGATCTGCACGCAGGTTACCATTGGAACTTTTTCTCCGCATGTATAAGATTTCCTTATCGCCATCCAGGTCGTCATAACCATCTTCGTTCACGAGTCCATCGCGATCATTGTCAACCGGGATAACACCAGAACGGGGAGAGCTGGCAGTATTCCCTTTGTGCATATAGCTGTCTCTTCCATCAGGATTAATACTTGGAATGATATAAAAAGTCTTGTCTGCAAGTAGCTCCTGGATAAACTTCGTATCAAAAAAAGATTCTGTAAGATACCATGCAGTGTACATCGCAAATTCGGCACCCTGGATCTCGTTCGAGTGAATGTTGCCATCAATGTATATGGCCGGCTTTTTTTCAGCCGTTCCTTTTTTGTAGTCGGTGATTGACAGGCACCAAAGATCACGGCCCTCAAAAGATTTTCCGATCGATTCAAGCTTTGCAAGATCAGGGTATGCGGCTGCTATTTTTTTACATATTTCAGTAATACCAGCGTGGTCATAATACTTGTTCCAGCTTAAAACAACTTTGGGATTCGCGGGGCTACCCGCAGCTTTGAAGATCTGGTCAGCATTCTGGCCAGTCGCAGGCACCGCGATCACAACCGGTATGATATAAATGAAAAGTGATTTTATGAATTGTTTCATGTATGCTCAGTTTGTATAGATCATGCGCCGGAGATTCATCCAGGCAATACTAATTTATAATTTTATCTCCTGTCTTTTTGTTCCGGTTGTCGGTGAACCAGCTTCCAGGGTTACCGTGCCTGTCCCTTTTACCAGCCATGTAAGCTGTTGGGAGCCGAGACCGGACAAGCTATCTATTAACTGTGATTTTTTGCCACTGATCACGGTTTGTTTATCAGTGGTTCCAAGTTTTACATTAATCTTTTTCAGCCAGTAATTTTTTTCGCCAAGGGCCGATGTTGCCGGGAGAACTCCTTTGTTGGCAATGGTTGCCGTGATCCGGGTAAGGCCACCGTCTACCTTTTCAGTTTTGAGATTAAGGATGTCGATCTCAGGCTGAAGCGCCGCCAGTTTGACCAGGAAACTGGTGTGTTTTTTCGTGATATCAGGGACAAGTTTGAACGGTGGATTCACCAGCACAAAAGGGTCGATGCCTCCCAATTCAACCTTCTGACCCGGAAAATCCGGATGTTGAACCGGCTTCCATTCAGTGAAACTATTGGTCACTCCTTGTTGTGTCGCAAACCGGAGATAGTTGGCAACGGGATCATCAACCGTAAGCGCTTTTTCCTTTTTTGCGGTGTCGGCTTTTGCTTTGGGAACAAACCAGCCTGGCGTGCCGAAGCTGAAACGTCCGAAATGATAGTAACCCCATGACAGGAGGTCACCGCCTGCAGGAGTACTTTTCGGCGCGTCTTTCATCGCTGTTATTTTGTTGTATAGCTCGCTTACAATTGAATTGATCTTTGTATCCGGTTCAAGATAACCGGCCACCAGGCGCTGGGTTGCTGCGGTGGCGTTGTAGGTAACGGGCGTAGACAGGTTGTTGTCATGGCCAAAGCAAACGAGTGCATAGATGTTTGAACTATTATATAGAATATCGAGCATCGCCCTCGATTCAATTTCAGAAACTGCAAACTCACCGGCACCTTTCGTGAACGATGGATGTTTGAATGAAAGGTTTTTGTTAATGGCAACACCGCCTGCACCATCTTCATTAAATTCCCCATCTTTATCATTATCGATGCCTTCCGCTATCAGGATATATTTTCCTTTTTCGCCTTTGTTCAGATCAGCTTTAACGAGCACCCGTGCATCATCAGGGTGGGGGATATATGCTCCCAGCGGTGACTCTATCCTTAACCAGTTTATTTTTCCATTTCCATCGAGATCCTCATAATCATCTTCATCTGACTTGCCATCACGGTCATCATCAGTCGAAGTTGCATTGCCAAGTCGTTCATATTTCAACTTACTGAAATATTGCTCCATGGCATCAGGGCTCATATTCGGAAAAACATAATAGGTGGTATTGTTAAGCAGGGTGCGAATCGAATCGGAACCCGCTGCCTGAACAATCTGTTCAGCAAAAGCAATAGCCAGTTCCGTACCCAGCAAATGGTTTCCCTGTACACCGCCAACTATTGCTATCGCTGGTTTTGTTTCTGTTTTTCCTGTTCCAAGGGTTATCATCCAGATATCCTTTCCGCCGGCTGTTTTTGCTATTGACCTAACTGAAGCAACCTGTGGATTCGATTTTGCCAGTGCATTTATCCGGGCAGACTGTTGTTGAGCATTACTGTAGTCAGATTGCGCCTGCGTTACGTACCAGCACATCAATGCCAGTATAGAAGCAGTTAGTCGTTTGGTCATGAAGAGAGTTTAGGCCTTAAATATAGGGAAATATTGAAAGCGGGATAGCCTGCTCAGGAGTTTTGAAGAGTGCTACTCCCGGCTGATGATTTTTCAGTAAATAACTGGTGTAGTTTTAATACCTGTGGTATTACAAGTTGCCTCTCATCATTGTAAATGAGAAAATCGCAAAGCTTCATTTTTATATTTTCATCAATCTGCCTGTTCATCCTCTCAATCACCTGTTCCCGGCCCGAGTGGTCCCGTGCCATCGTTCTTTGCAATCTCAACTCATATGGTGCAGAAACACCAATAATGTAATCGAGTGCGGCGTATGAGCCGCTTTCAAAAAGCAGTGCCGCTTCTTTTATCACATAGGGTGCCCGCTGTACACTCAGCCAGTGGTCAGCATCACGAATGGTTGCGGGATGTACAAGCGAATTGAGGAGTTCAAGTTTTGTCTTATCATTAAATACCTGTGCGGCGAGGAATGCGCGGTCAAGTACACCATCTTTATATGCTTCATTGGTGAAATGCCGGGTGATCAGTTCAATCACCTCAGGATCGCTGTTCATTATTCTTTTGGATGCGTCATCGGCGTAATAAACCGGAACCCCAAGCACAGAAAATATTTTTGCAACGGTGCTTTTGCCTGAACCAATTCCACCGGTAATACCAACTTTGATCACCATATCTATGGGTTAACAAAAATGCCGGCAATAAGCCGGCATTAAATGTATAAAATAGTGAATGATTATTTTGCGGGAGTAACCGGTTTGTTGATATTAGAAGTCCATTCCATAGAAATAGCACTTTTTTCTATTTTCATATAACTGCCCGGGCTGGTCTCTATCATAATGGTGCCATCTTCATTTACTTTGTTTACTGTACCATGAATGCCGGCAATGGTTACGACTTTATCGCCTTTCTGCATATTCTGCTGAAACTGTTTTGCGAGCTTCGCTTTTTTGGCCTGGGGACGAATCATGAACAACCAGAAAACGAGAATCATACCTCCTAACAACAATAATTGAAAAGTTCCTGCGGATCCTCCTGCTGCCTGTAAAAAAATAGCTAGTGATGTCATTTTTGAATATTTATATTAAACGAGGGGCAAAATTAGGTAAAAATTGTTCAGCTTTTAGCTTTAACCACCATTACATTGAAGCTTAAAGTGTGCTGGCTCGACTCCTTCGTGTTTGCAGTTACCGTAATTTCCTTGTGTTGCTGACCTTCTCTTCCTTTACTGTCGAACGAAGCCGTGATAGCTGCCTTCTTGCCGGGGGCTATCGGCTCTTTCGGATAATCCGCCACTGTACATCCGCAACCAGGAACAACTGATTGCAGGATCAACGGGGCCGAGCCGGTATTTTTCAGTTGAAAATTGATCTGTAGTTTCTGTCCTTCATTGATAGTACCGAGATCCTTTTTCGGTTCGATCCATTCGATACTTGTAAGGGCATTGGTGCCTGGCGCTACAATAGCATCAACATCGCCGGTTTCAGTTGCATCTTTGCACCCGGTAAAGGCTGAGGCCAATAAAAGGATTGCGAACAAATTTTTCATATCTGGTGATTTAGTCGTGGTTGAAGGCTGTTTACTTGTAAGCGATCTTATGCATCTTCTCGTCTTTGACAAGATCTTTATGAATATTGTCAAGTATTCCATTTACAAAATGGCCGCTCTGAGGGGTACTGTATTCCTTAGCAAGATCAATGTATTCGTTGATGGTAACTTTAGGGGGAATGGTTTCAAAAAACAGGAATTCACAAACACCCATACGCATCAGGATCATATCCAGCGCAGCTATTCTTTCCGGATCCCAGTTTTTCAATTTGGGTTTGATGTATTCCATCGTCAGTTCCTTTTTTTCCAGGCTGGTAGTAAGGAGCTCTTTGGCAAACTGCCATTTTTCGGGGCTGACCAGCTGCTGGAGGTCAGCTGTGGCGGGTTTGGCAATAAAGTTCAACACAAGGAGATTCATCATCTCGCCATCATCATCCCAGTTGTTGAAATGTTCTTCAATAAAACTGGTGAAATTCTCATTAGGGAGCATGAGATCTGTGAATATGTATTCGAGAATTTCTTTTTCTGACTTTTTTTCTCTGCCGGGAGTATTGATGTAAGTGGCATATACATCGGAAGCTGCAAGATCCAGGTAGATCTTCTTCAAAAGATCCGGATTGGAAATGTATTGCGGTTTTTCTTCCTTAATGGCCTGCTGGTAGGAGGGGAGTTCCAGAATCTTCCACAGGTATTCGTTCCCGGCTATTTTCGTGTTGATCGACAGGTCCTCGGCGGAAGGGAGGTGTTTGGATGCCTTGTTACGCGCATGTGTCTCCGAGTAGCGGGCAACCTCTGTTAAGAAATGGACTAAATAGATAAATAACTGGCGGGACTGATCGAACTGTTTCTGGAGTAATTTGACTGGTTCACCTGGTTTAAGCTGTTCCTCGAGGGTTTCAATCGAATAAAGCATTTGCATCACCTTCACCCTGATATTTCTTCTACTGATCATTTTAAGAGCTTGAATTGAAGGTGCAAAACTAGTAAAACAACACAGTATTGACAATGATTATTTCAGGGGGTATGCTGATTTAACAATTCCCGGATGGTGATGCTTGCTGGCAACCCTGCTATCTCTGGACGATATTAATCACTTCGACCCTTTCTTCTCCGGTACCTTGCCATGCAGCAGCACGGGAGCCGGTTTTCTTAAGTATGACCCTTACAGCCAGTTCGGAGACCTTGTAATTGTCCGGAAGATTGACAGGTTCGTACACTACAGAATTTTCAGTGACGAGTAACCAGGCATCTGCCGTACATGCAGGCCCGCAGGGAAATTTTGTTTTTGAAATAGTGGCCGATTCGGAAATAAGCGGAGAAGCATCCTTGCTTTTTGAGCAGGAGATGAACAAAAGCTGGGCAACCAGCAATGCCAGGATCGGGTTTTTCATCAGTTTGGGATTTTGGCCGGGGCTGAGCCGGCGGTACAAACACCTAACGCGGTTTCTGAGCATTTAGTCTGCTTAGAACCAAATACTTGCCGGTACTGTAAAAATGACACAGACCACGGGATAATGCCTGCCGGTGCATGTGCCGGGACAGCTTAACTCTGACAATGCTTACACATAGCCTGCAAAATTGGCTTTTAAAAACGAATTGGTACAAAATTCGCCTACATTTGCCAGCCTTCGGCCCAGACGGCCTGAACGGAGATTTTCTTACAATTCACTAAATCAAAAATTGAATAATTATGGCTAATTCTAAAATTGCCGCGCCAAAAGTTAATGTTACCCCATTACACGACAGGGTAATAGTGAAACCAGCTAAAGCGGAAGAAAAGTCCGCCGGTGGTATCATCATACCGGATACCGCAAAAGAAAAACCACAACGTGGAACAGTAGTAGCAGCAGGACCTGGTAAAAAAGACGAACCAGTAACGGTTAAGGTCGGCGATACAGTTTTGTATGGCAAATATTCCGGAACCGAAATAGTTATAGAAGGTGATGATCTCCTCATCATGAGAGAAAGTGACATTCTCGCGATCGTTTAATCAGCGATAATTTACGTATAGTCAGTCCAACACTGATGCATTCAAGAGTCACAATTAATTCAAACAAACAAATACAATATAATCATGGCAAAACAATTGTTCTTCGATATCGAAGCCCGGAATAAGATGAAAAGGGGCGTTGACGTCCTTGCAAATGCCGTTAAGGTTACACTCGGTCCAAAGGGACGTAATGTGGTATTAGAGAAAAAATTTGGTGCTCCAACCGTAACTAAGGATGGTGTTACCGTTGCAAAAGAAATCGAACTTGAGGATCCTATTGAAAACATGGGTGCTCAGATGGTTAAAGAAGTAGCTTCCAAAACTGCAGATATCGCAGGTGATGGTACTACTACTGCTACAGTTCTTGCACAGTCAATCATCAGCGAAGGTTTGAAAAACGTTGCTGCCGGTGCCAATCCAATGGATTTGAAACGTGGTATTGACAAAGCCGTAATCAAGGTGGTTGAGAACCTGAAAGCACAATCAAAGGCAGTTGGTTCCGACAGCAAGATGATTGAGCAGGTTGCCACAATTTCAGCTAATAACGATAACAATATTGGTAAACTGATCGCCCAGGCTTTTTCTAAAGTAGGTAAAGAAGGTGTTATCACTGTTGAAGAAGCAAAAGGTACCGATACAACTGTTGATGTTGTAGAAGGTATGCAATTCGATCGTGGATATGTATCTGCTTACTTCGTTACAAACAGCGAAAAGATGGAAGTTGAATTGCAGAACCCATACATTCTTATTTATGATAAGAAAGTATCTGCAATGAAAGACATTCTGGCTGTACTGGAAAAAGTTGCACAAAGTGGTCGTCCTTTATTGATCATCTCTGAAGATCTTGAAGGTGAAGCACTCGCTACACTTGTTGTAAACAAATTACGTGGTACACTGAAAGTAGCTGCTGTTAAGGCTCCTGGCTTCGGTGACCGCAGAAAAGAAATGTTGCAGGATATCGCTATCCTCACCGGTGGTACTTTGATCAGCGAAGACATGGGTCACAAACTGGAAGCTGTTGAACTGGTGTCTCTCGGCCAGGCTTCTTCTATCACTATTGATAAAGACAATACCATCATCGTTGGTGGTAAAGGTAAAAAAGAGCAGATCCAGGCTCGCGTTAACCAGATCAAAACACAGATCGGAACTACAACTTCTGACTACGATAAAGAAAAACTTCAGGAGCGTCTTGCTAAACTGAGCGGCGGTGTTGCAGTACTTTATGTTGGTGCAGCTACAGAAGTTGAAATGAAAGAGAAGAAAGACCGCGTTGACGATGCTCTGCACGCAACAAGGGCCGCAGTAGAAGAAGGTATCGTTCCAGGTGGAGGTATCTCTTTCATCCGCGCCATCGAGTCTCTCGAGAAACTGAAAGGTTTGAATGAAGATGAGAACACTGGTATTGCCATTGTTAAGCGCGCTATCGAAGAACCTCTTCGCCAGATCGTTGTAAACAGCGGTATCGAAGGTAGCATCGTTGTTCAGAAAGTTAAGGAAGGTAAACTTGATTTCGGTTTCAATGCCCGTACTGAAGTTTACGAAAATCTTTACAAAGCTGGTGTTATCGATCCAACTAAGGTTTCACGTATCGCGCTTGAGAACGCAGCCTCTATTGCAGGTATGCTTCTTACTACCGAGTGTGTAATCGCTGACAAACCTAAGAAGGAAGAAGCTCACAACCATGGTGGTGGTGCTCCTGACATGGGTGGAATGGGTTATTAATTTTCAGAGCCGATACAGCATTTGCTGCTATCCGGCCAGTTATAGAAAAGGTCCTGACGGTTCGCCGGCGGGACCTTTTCGCTTTGAGGGGGGGCTTCCATATTTCCGCGATGTTTAAGTGGTAAATCAGCCTGCAGTTTCCCGGTAACAGGTATATGTTCTGGGCAAACAAACGGGCACCTATGATCAAAAGAGTATTTACTCATAGCAAAAAAAAATCCGGCACTCGTTGTGCCGGATCTCCGTTCGATATCTTGTGATTATAGTTCTTTTATCTTCATATTTTTCCAGCGGACCTTTATACCGCCACCATCGTGAATTTGAAGCGCCACGAATCCTTTGCCCTGGCCGATCTTCTCATCTTTAAGTTGCACCATCTGGTGACCGTTCAACCATGTCGTCACTTCGTCACCCCTGGCCCTGATCTTCATATGGTTCCATTCTCCGGGTTTAAGCCATTTTTCATCTTCTGGTTTTGGCTTGATCAGCCAGTTGCGACCATATGATTCGTAAATACCTCCACTATTATGATTCAATGGCGCCACCTCAACCTGCCAGCCGGAAATCTTTACGCCTTCTATGCCTGAGCGTATAAAAATTCCACTGTTCCCATTGGCTTCCTGCTTAAAATCTACTTCAAGTTCAAAATCCTGGTAGTTTTTATTGGTCGACAGGTATCCGTATTGTTTGTCTGGCCCGCTTTCACAAATCAATTCTCCGTTTTCAACATACCATTTTTCTGTGCCGTGAATTGTCCAGCCGGTAAGATCCTTGCCGTTAAATATTGACACGGCTTTCTTTTGAGAGTATATAGTTACCGATAATACAACGGACAAACAAAGCAGTAAAAGATGTTTCATACACAAATAATAATTAGGCTTTAAATGTAAGCAATTTATCAACGTTAAGTGAAGCAGTAATGACGCATCTTAACGCAGATTTCACTTATAAGTCATTTCTGCAATAAGTGTTTTGTGAGCGGGATACAGGTCAGTAAGTTCCGCGCGACCGGCAAGTTCAAAGTCCGCAAAATCGAAGCCTGGCGCCACCGTACATCCTACCAGCGAATACGTACCATTGTCCGCTACTCTTGAGCCGAACCATCTGCCGCCGGGGATCATCAACTGGAATGACTGGCCTTTTGAGGGATCACGGCCAAGCTTATGCGTAATCAGTTCGCCCCCGGGTGTGAATTCGAAGATATCCAATGGATCCCCTTCATAAAAATGCCAGGTTTCATCACTTGCGATCTTATGGAAGGCTGAAAACTGTCCTTTTTCCAACAGGAAATATATGCTTGTTGAAACTGGTCTCGGAGCTTTGTAATTTTTTCCAATGGCTTGCTGATCCAGGATAATCGGTGAGCGATAAGTTTCACGGAATGACCCGCCCTCTATATGTCTTGTCAGGTTGAGTTCCCTGATCCAATAGGCGGCGTCAAAGTCCATGCTTAGCAAGTGTTGATTGAAGTTATTATTGCATCAGATTATTGCTGAATGGAAACTTTCATTTCTTTCCGGCCCCAGTACCAGGCGTTGAGTGAATCTTTGATACGTGCAGTATCAGCAGGTGTTCCGGGGAGATCAATATAAATTTTAAAGGAGATGGAATCAGGCGTTTCCAGTTTCATCTTTGGGCTCACCAGTGCCAGCTGATTGATGCGTTTTATTGCCCGGGCTTTTGTTGCGGGCGTTTCCAGGATATACCGGAATGTGCCAGGTGTTACCGATGCCTGGTTAACAGGTGCAGCTGTCACAGGCACTGAGTCCGTTAATGGTGCACGCAAGGTGGTATCAACCGTTTGTGTTGTTCCTGTATCGACCGGCGTTGCAGCAGATACCGGTGGTTGATTATCTTCGATAGCTGCTGGTGTCAGAGGTTCGGTGTTACGGTTATATAAAGAATATCCACCCCAGATCACGGCAGCGAGTCCCAGCACAAGTCCTATACCAAGCAATGCTTTGCGATTGTTGTTATTATCTGGTTCGATCTGCGAATAACCGCTGTCAAACGCAGGTCGTTTTTTGATAATTTTTTCACCTGCTTTATCACCTTCGAGTCTTTCCATCACGGGTGCCCCGGCTACGAATTCGTAATCGCCTTCGCCTATTTTATGCAACGTCCCTATCCCTTCCAGGAAAAATGGTTTGCCAATATTGAGCAGTAGTTTTCCATCGGAGAGATATGATTCAAGATCCGATTCTGCAAGCGGGCGGATTTTTCCCGTCTGTATCCGGATAAAATCTATAAAATCATCGTCTGGCTTCTGGATGGATTTTTTTGTAAAGCGGATATATTGTTTAAAATCGGGTGCATTTTTGTCAGAAGAATCCGGAAGGGGAATAGAGGGATCAATTTCAAAAGTGCCTATCCCCGGCAAATTCATTTTTTTGTTTTGATAGAGGTATTGTGCAAATACAGAGGATAATTTCAAATTGTGGATTTTGGCCCTAAGTTAAAGCAAAATGATGATTTCAGTATAAATGGATGATAGTTAATTAGTATTCTTAATTTTGCGGCCGTTATGAATAGTGAGCAGGAAGAACTTTACATCAGGTATTGGGAAGCGAACAGGGAACGCGAAGGCAAATTTGTCACGCAGTTGCTGTTCGGTATACCCATTGGACTTCTTTTCTCCGTTCCGGTATTCGTGATATTAATAAGTGCGAAGATCTGGTACAAGCGCGCAGATATGGCAGCAAACAGTTCACTTAGCCCCGCCCTGCTCATTATCGCTGTTGGGCTGATTGCTTCGTTCGTTGCGGTGATATATAAAAGGCACCAATGGGATATGAAGGAACAGCAGTATCTTGAGTTTAAGGCAAGGGCTGAAAACCGGGCGAAGAACGAGGTAGAACCAGGAGAAGGAATTATTATACCGGGTAATATCAGCATACAGGGTAACAGTCGAAGTACAGATCACAGCGGCGAAATCGACGACATTAAATCGCAGCCGTGATCCCCGGCAATGCAGCGGTAAGGATAGCGGCGGAGTCTTAAGTATTTTAAACCAAACATATATAAATCAAATCAGAGATCATGAGAAAATTAGTGGCGGGACTTGCATTCATTTTACTGGTGGCTACAGGATGCAACAAAAAAAGTGAATGTCCGGAAGAAAATACAGTGGCTCCTGCATCAGAAGAGCAAATGATAAAAGACTATCTCACCGCTAACAACATAACCGCTACTAAACATAAGACCAATTTATACTACCAGGTGATGACAGCCGGAAGCGGTGGCTCACCCAATGCATGTTCAACAGTTTCGGTGGCTTATGTGGGAAAACTTACTGACGGCCATATTTTTGATCAATCCCAAAATGCTGCCTTCAATCTGCAGGGCCTGATCAAGGCATGGATACAGGGAATACCACTGGTGCAGAAGGGCGGAAAAATCAGGTTATTCGTTCCACCTTCCCTTGGTTATGGGAACCAATCGATCACTGACAATACAGGACGGGTGATCCCGGGCGGGACGCTGATGATCTTTGATATCACTCTTTTTGATTTTCAATAAACGACTTCCTTAATTATAAAAAACCGTTGCCACACGAAGCCATCTCAGTATTCGACATATTTAAAATAGGCGTTGGACCCTCCAGTTCCCATACGCTTGGTCCATGGAGGGCGGCGCAACGTTTTATAACAACTATTGATGCAGCCGGCGACTTGTTTAACATCAGGTCGGTTCGTGTTCTGCTTTATGGTTCTCTGGCAAAAACCGGTGTCGGGCATGGAACGGATATCGCCGTCCAACTTGGCCTTTGCAATGATGATCCGGTGACCTTCGATGTAAACGCGATTGCACCCAAGATTGCGGATATCGCAGCTATGAAATTGCTTATACTTGCGGGGAAACACGAGATAGAATTCGATCCGAAAGAAGATATAGACTTTCTCACCACCGAATCGCTGCCTTATCATCCCAATGCACTCACCTTCCTCGCTTCGTTTGTCGATGGCCGTGAGATCGCGGAAACGTTCTATTCCATCGGGGGCGGATTTATCAAAAAAGAAAATGAACCTGGGCTCGCCCGGCTGGGCCTCGAACTTCCTTTTCCTATAGACAGTGCAGATGACCTGTTACACTGGTGCCGGCGGACAGGCTTGCCCGTTAGTGACGTTGTGCTGGAAAACGAAAATAGCTGGAGAACAGAGAGTGAAACCAGGAAGGGACTTTTGGCCATCTGGGAAGTGATGAAACAATGTACGTTTCGCGGTTGTCATACTTCCGGCACTTTGCCCGGTGGACTGAACGTGAAACGCAGGGCCGCTGAATTGAACGCCAAACTGATCGGAAACAAAGACTATGATGATTACAATGGCTGGCTGAGTCGCATCAGGGCAGGCGGTAATGATTTTAAGTACACGCTTGACTGGGTCAGTTGTTTTGCCCTTGCCGTTAATGAAGAAAACGCATCCTTCGGAAGAGTAGTCACTGCACCCACTAATGGCGCTGCGGGTGTGATTCCGGCGGTACTTCAATACTATGCTGTTTTTTGTGACGGGTATAACGAGGATAAGATCATCCAATTCATGCTTACAGCCGCCGAGATGGGGAGTATATTTAAAAAAGGTGCTACCATTTCTGCAGCCATGGGCGGTTGCCAGGCCGAAGTCGGCGTATCCTCTGCAATGGCTGCCGCAGCCCTTACCGAGGTACTCGGAGGAACACAACGGCAGGTGCTGATGGCGGCTGAAATTGCTATGGAACATCACCTCGGACTAACCTGCGATCCCATTGCCGGCCTGGTGCAGGTTCCCTGTATTGAACGAAATACCATGGGTGCTATAAAAGCAATAACCGCTTCACAGCTGGCTCTCCAGAGCTCCCCTGATTTTGCCAAGGTGTCGCTGGATGGTGTGATCAAAACAATGTGGGATACCGCGAAAGACATGAACCACAAATACAAGGAAACTTCAGAAGGGGGTCTGGCCATTCATATCCCTATCAGCCTTAGCGAGTGCTGATGTATCGGGTGAGACCTTCACTTTCAGCCGCACAAGTTTTCTTATGAGATGGACTTACCCTTCATGTTTTTCTTGATAACAATCCGAAAGAACTGATATGTCGCTTCCAGTGGCGCCGGGAACAACGACCTCCGGACCACTTTCGGGGTGTTCGGTTGCGAACAGGTATTCATCAAAACCGGACAGCTTACGCCTGGAGATAAGCGTAACAATTTGATTTACATTCGATTGTCGATTTGGCATTTTATTGAATATAAATAGCAGGGATTACCATTTACCAACGTTTCCTGTAACCAATCGTTATGTTTAGACACCAGTTGCTTATTGCCCTCAGAAATATGAAGAAGTTTAAAACTTCCTTCCTGATCAACTTCCTGGGATTATCAACAGGACTGGTCTGCACATTCTTCATTTATCTATGGGTCAATGACGAACTGCAATTTGATAAGTTCCATGAAAATGATAAACAATTGTTCCAGGTGATGGAACTGAGCAAGGAAGACGGTGCCATGGTTGTGCATGATGGAACACAGGGTTTGCTTGCGGAGACTATGGCGAAAGATCTTCCTGAAGTTGAACGTGCAGCTTCAGTGATGTCACTCTATGATGAAGGGATGAGAATGGAGGTGGGACTTGAAAATAAAAAACTTAAGGCGTACGGTTCATTTGTAAACAAGGACTTCCTCGAAATGTTTTCGTTCCCTGTTCTTCATGGGAATAAATCGCAATTGCTTAATGATCGTAATAACGTTGTCATTTCCCGTGAACTGGCTATAAGTCTCTATGGCTCCCCCGAAAATGCCGTTGGAAAAAGACTTGACTACGAATTATTCGGCAACACCCGGCAGGCCGCTGTATCAGGAGTACTTGCAAGCCTCCCGTCAAATACTTCGATGAAGTTCGATCTGCTCCTGACACACGAAATATTAATTAATGAGATCTGGACCAATGGTCAGAAATGGTGGAACACGGGTCCTTCGACATACCTGCAATTAAAGAAAGGAACAGATGTAACCCGTTTCAATGCAAAGATCAAACAGTTCCTGCAGCGTTATCATCCTGAAAACATCTATTCATTATTTGTAAGACCGTATTCAAGTGCATACCTGTATGGTAATTATGAAAACGGTAAGCAGGCAGGAGGAAGGATAGAGTATGTCGGTTTGTTCTCTATTATAGGTATCATCATTCTTGTAGTGGCGTGTATCAACTTTATGAATCTTTCAACGGCAAGAGCTTCACGACGCCTTAAAGAAGTAGGGATAAAAAAAGCAGTTGGTTCTTCACGCCGTGCTCTCGTGTTACAGTTTATTTGCGAAGCGATGCTGATGGTGTTGATATCTGTAGTGGCAGCCTGTTTAATCGTAACCATCCTGTTGCCCTCATTCAATAACCTTACCGGCAAGGAGATCGGCATCAACATCAATGGTGAACTAATGCTGATGTTGCTGGCCGTTACTGTTGTGACAGGATTCATTTCCGGCAGTTACCCCGCATTTTATCTTTCTGGCTTCAATCCTGTTGTCGTGCTGAAGGGGAGGCCCAAAAATTCCGTTTCTGAATTATTTGCCAGGAAAGGACTGGTGGTATTCCAGTTCACCGTTTCACTATTGCTGATTGTGTCGGTAATTGTAGTGTACCAGCAAATGAAATTTATTCAATCCAAAAACCTGGGCTACGACCGGTTTTCGATGATCTCATTTGAAAGATCAGGTGGCATCAATAAGAACACCGAAGTCTTCCTTAACGAACTGAAACAAACACCAGGCGTACTCAGGGCTTCTACTCTCGAACAAAGATTTGCCCAGGCCGGTAATGGCTCATCAACTTACGGCATCAGCTGGCCGGGGAAAGATGAAAAACAAATGTTGGACATTGCGGTGCGGGCGGTTGATTATGGACTGATAGAAACGATGGGTATCAAAATGAAAGAGGGTCGTAGTTTTTCCAGTGCTTTCGGTTCCGATAGCAGCAGCCTTATCTTCAATGAGGCCGCAATCAAAGCGATGGGGTTAAAAAAACCAATTGGAACTCCGATAAAGATGTGGGGTAATGATATGACTATTGTTGGGGTTATGAAGGATTTCCACATTTCGTCGCTGCATGAAGCGATTGTTCCGATGGTATTCAGGTACAGCCCATCAAATACTGCCCTGGTGATTGCAAAAATTCAACCGGGCAAAGAGAAAGAAACTTTAGGCCGGATAGAAACCCTATATAAAAAATACAATGCCGGCAGCCCGTTTGAGTACTCCTTTTTGGATGACGAATACCGTGCGCAATATGTCTCCGAAGAAAGGATTTCCGTATTGGCACAATACTTCGCCGGGCTTGCGGTCCTGATCATGTGTCTCGGCTTGTTTGGCCTTGCAGCGTTTAATGCCGAGGTGCGTACAAAAGAGATCGGGATCAGGAAAGTACTTGGCGCTTCCACAAGCGCTGTTGTACTCCTTCTCTCCAGGGATTTCTTCAAACTAGTTGTCATTTCTATGTTGATCGCTTTCCCTCTTGGTTGGTGGGTAATGAATAAATGGCTCAATGGATTTATATATAAAATAAAACTGGGACCGGGTGTATTTGTAGTGGCGGTGCTTGCAATACTCCTGATCACTATAGTCACTATAAGCTTTCAATCTATCAAAGCGGCAGTCGCGAGCCCTGCCCGCAGTCTGAAGGCGGAATAATCGTGAACTCCGGTATCACTTACCTGTAGCCATATATTGCTGTTAATAAGACGTATAATTTTAGCCACGACATTTGAACAGGAACCGGTTTTGTGATCAGACCGGTTTTTGTTTTTTGCTTCATTTTAATCGGATCGGGAGGATCCATGATAAGAAAATTTGCCTATATTCAAGCCGGGTATCTCCCGGCTAGTCATATAAATACAGCTTGTTTTATGAATCGAAGATCTGCAGTAAAAAATCTTGCGTTGGCGTCCGGCGCAATGATAACCCTCCCATCCTGGATGCTAAAGATAGGGATGACCGACCATCCCACTTTCGTTACTGATTTTACTACCGCAGAACAGGACATTCTTGCAAAGATGTGTGATACTATGATTCCTGCCGGCAATGCAATCGGTGCCTTATCGGTTGGCGTCGACAAGTATCTCATCAAACTAATTGATGACTGTTATGAGCCGGAAGTAAAGGCAAATGTGAAGAAACATTTACATCAGTTGGAATCATCCTGCCTGGCAAATCAAGGCAAATCATTTACTGATCTCGCCTTCGAGCCAAGACTTGCCGCATTGAAAAAAATATCTGTTTCAGAAAATAAAGATGACCAGGAATTTTTCAAGCTGATAAAATCAGAAACCATTCGCGGCTTCACCACTTCTCAGAAAGTAATGATGAACTACCATGGCTATAAAATAGCTCCTGGTCATTATTACGGATCCGTAAATGTAAAGGCCTGAACTTAAGAACGCAAAAGACCAATAAAAGTAAAAGCTGAATTATGCCTGGTATTTTAAACGTTGTTGAAGAAAGAAATTTCGAAGCCATTGTGATCGGGTCCGGAGCGAGTGGGGGATGGGCAGCCAAAGAATTTTGTGACAAGGGATTTAAGACCCTCGTCCTCGAACGGGGCAGGGAAGTGAAACATGGCAGGGATTATCCTACCGCCTCAAAAGCACCCTGGCAACTTGACCATCGTGGCGCCGTGCCACTTTCAGCAAGAAAAGATTACCAGGGAGCCCGTATGTTAAGAGCTGAAACACTGCCATTCGCCTTAAAGGATGATGAACAACCATATATCCAGGAGAAACCCTTCCGTTGGGTAAGGGGTTATCACATGGGCGGGAAATCGCTGATGTGGGCAAGACAAACCCAACGCTGGAGTGATTACGATTTTGAAGGACCAGCCAGGGATGGCTTCGCAGTTGACTGGCCCATACGTTACAAGGACCTGGAACCATGGTACTCCTATGTTGAAAAATTTGCAGGAATAGCGGGAAACAAAGATGGTCTACCGGAACTACCCGACAGCGAAGTGATGCCCGGGTTTGAGATGAGCCATATAGAAAGCTACTTCAAAGATTCCCTCGCAAAGAATTTCCAGAACCGGCACCTGATACAGGCAAGATGCGCCCATATCACAGATCCGCAACAAATACATACCCAACAGGGCAGAACAAAATGCCAGAATCAGGCCATGTGCAACCGCGGGTGTGTATATGGGGGTTATTTCAGTTCCAACGCATCTACTTTGCCGTGGGCATTAAAAACGGGCAAGCTCACACTAAGGCCACACTCTGTTGTTCATTCAATTATCTACGACGAAAAAACTGCGAAAGCAAAAGGTGTGAGGATAATTGATGCAAACACAAAAGAGATGATTGAATATTACAGCAATGTGATCTTTGTGAATGCATCTGCATTAAATACCAATGCTATCCTGCTAAATTCAATTTCGTCACGTTTCCCGAATGGTCTTGGCAACGACAATGGCCTCCTTGGTAAATATATATCCTGGCACAACTACCGTGGAAAAGGCAGCGCCGAATATGAAGGATTCCACGATAAAAAAACAGATGGCCGCAATCCGAGTAATAGTTATATACCCAGGTTCAGGAATCTGAAGACACAGGAGATGGACTTCTTGCGCGGCTACGCTATCGGCATTGGTGGTGGCCGGGGAACGGAAATGGACACCAGTATGATTGGTGACCAGCTCCGGGAAAACCTGTTGAATCCAAGGCTGGGCAACTGGAGGATAAGCAGCTGGATGATGGGTGAATGCGTACCTCTTGAAAAAAATCATGTGAGGCTTCACAAAGATCTTAAGGATAAATATGGTATACCGCAACTTATCGTCTCCTGCGAGTGGGATGTAAACGATGATAAGATGGTGGCGGACTACGTTAGCCAGATGACGGAAATGTTCCGGAAAGCCGGATTCATCAATATCAAAGTGGAAGACACAAAATCGCCACCGGGATCTGACATACATGAAATGGGTGGGGTAAGGATGGGTTTGGATCCGGCTACTTCATTACTTAATGGTCACAATCAACTCCATCATTGCAAAAATGTATTCGTAACGGACGGCGCATGTATGACATCCACAGGAACGCAGAATCCGACACTCACTTTTATGGCGCTGACTGCAAGAGCAGTTGACTATGCAGTTAGTGAACTTAAAAAACGAACGATTTGAATAGAGTGATGAGTGATGGGTGATGAGTTATGAGTAAGTTATGAGTTTTAAATGTGTTGAGAGCTGGTTAAGAGAGAAGTTTAATTATTTATTATAAAAGTGGAATCATGAAGAATTTTTTTCGTTTCGTTTTTGTTATGACATTTTTAGGGTGTGCCACAGAGGTGGTTTGGGCACAAAGTGGCAAGGCCCTGTTCACCGCGCCTTTAGGTGTACAAGCTTATACCTTCCGTAAAAGTTTTCCCAACAGTGTTCCTAAAACGCTGGACACTATCAAGATGATGGGGTTTACAGAGATAGAAGGAGGAGGTGGTCGTATGTCACCACAGGAATTCCGGAAACTATGTGAAGAACGTGGGATCAGAATCCCCTCCACCGGTGCCAGTTATGAGCAATTGGTGCGTGCTCCTGATTCAGTTGCAATGACAGCTAAACTGCTCGGGGCGAGCTATGTAATGTGTGCATGGATACCACATAAAAATCACACTTTCACCCTTGAAGATGCAAAAAAAGCAGTTGAAGACTTCAACCGTGCGGGAAAAGTGCTGAAGGAGCAGGGAATCACCTTTTGTTATCATACGCATGGTTACGAATTTCAACCATACGAAGATGGAACGCTGATGGACTATCTTATCAAGAACACAAACCCGGAATACGTGTCGTTTGAAATGGATATTCTTTGGGTACAGTTTGGAGGCGGAGACCCGGTTGCTCTGTTAAAGAAGTATGGTCCGCGCTGGAAGCTTATGCATCTGAAGGACCTTAAGAAAGGAACGAAAAAAGATCTGACAGGTGGTACTTCACAGGAAAACGATGTTCCCCTTGGTACAGGAGAACTTGATATTCCAGGAATTTTGAGAGAAGCAAAAAAGATAGGCATCAGGCACTACTTTATAGAGGATGAAAGCAGCAATGTCATTGGGCAGGTGCCGCAAAGTATAAAATACTTAAAGAGCCTGAAAGAATAAGCTTACCATAATTAATCATAAGGATCATGATTGCTTGAGTCACAGCCATCATGGTCCTTTTTGTTTGTATAAACCGAACACCCGATGTCCGTTTCCGGACAGTTATCGATAGTATTATCATCCGGAAACCTTATCTACCAATGGTTTCGTAGCTGGCACAGGGCTTGGGGGATGTCCTTATTCCAAAACCATGATCATACTTAAACCAGGAACATGCTCAAAAATTATCTGAAAACTGCTTTGCGGAACTTAAGCCGTAACAAGGCTTATTCCCTGATAAACATTTTAGGGCTTAGTATCGGCCTTGCCTGCGCAATGCTTATCATGCTTTATATAAAGGATGAAGTTAGCTATGACAGGTTTCACAACAACGTATCATCAATTTACCGGGTTGTAAGCACAAGGAGTGTTCCCGGCGATAGTGTCACAGAAAAGAACCCATATACCGGCTACTTCCAGGGTCCCCGCTTCACTGCTGCAATTCCTGAAATTGCTGCTTTCGTTCGCTTTCAATCTGACCGGCGCGACCTCAAAAACGGTACTGATGTCACCTCACAGGAAGTCTTTTATGCTGACTCTTCGTTTTTCTCGGTTTTCACTTTCCCTCTTATTAAAGGGAACAGTAAAGAAGCACTGAAGGATCCTAATTCAGTGGTTATTTCAGAAGAGATGTCCATCAAACAATTTGGTACAACCGATGCGGTAGGCAAAACATTACTGCTGAAGGATGGTGACAACTTCTCTCCCTACCTCGTAACCGGGGTGGCCCGTAAACAGCCGGAAAATTCTTCGGTTAAGTTCGAGGTTCTATTACCGATGATAGTCCCCAAAGATGTCGAAGCGGAAAGTATGAACTGGCTTAACTCTTTCATGAACACTTTCGTTGTACTAAGAAAGGGTGTTGACCCTGGTAAAGTCGCCCTGAAAATGCAACAGGTATTTGAACAGGATGCAGGGGAGGCCATGCGGGTGGCCAAAGAGAAATACGGATTCAAGGACAAGATCACCCAGATGTTACAACCATTTACCGGCATGCACCTGAGCACGGACCTTCAGGCTGATAATGGGCTTGTCGGTAGCAGCAATCCTATGTTTTCATACATACTAAGTGGTATTGCCATTTTTGTTTTACTTATCGCCTGTATCAATTTTATCAATCTCACTGTTGCCCGGTCGGTTAAACGTGCAAAAGAAATTGGAATTCGTAAAGTGGTTGGTGGCGACCGGAAACAGTTGATGATGCAATTCCTGGGGGAGTCATTTGTGCTGTCATTTGCAGCGTTCATCCTGGCTATTGCGCTGGTACAATTGGTTCTGCCTTTGTTTAACGAACTATCAAATAAGAAGCTTGCCCTGGTTTACCTTGCAGACGGATGGCTGGTTGGAGGTTATATCGTATTGTTTATATCCACCGCGTTGATTGCCGGTTTTTATCCCGCGATAATATTATCAGGATATCAACCCGTGCAAACATTATACAGCCGCTTCACACTGTCAGGCAAAAACTATCTGCAGAAATCTTTGGTGGTGGTCCAGTTTTCGCTTGCATCGTTCCTGATCATAGGAACAATGGTGATTTATTCACAATTGAATTATCTCACCAATACAGACCTGGGTTATGATGATAATAACCTGGTAATCGTCGGGAACCGCGGTATGTCACTTAATGATGTAAACACTTTCCGGGCGGAGCTATTGCAGAACAAAAACATCGTTGAGGTTGCACCGAAAAACAACGGGATGTGGACCACCATAGCAAAGATCAACGGCGAAACTGAGATTAATTTTGCATATGAAACGATAGACGAAAAGTATCTGCCAATCATGAAAATTCCCGTAGTAAAAGGACGTAATTTTTCAACTGAGTTTACGGCGGATTCCATCAATTCCGCAATGGTAAACCAGGCATTTGTGCAAGCTGCCGGCTGGAAGGATCCGATAGGGCAGGAGATAAATTTCTGGTACAATAATCAAAAACTGAAAGTTATTGGCGTAGTCAAAGATCATCACTATGAGGCGCTGAATACAAAGATCAAACCCCAGGTGTTCAGGATGACATCGGGAGACAGTTATGGTAAACTGATAATGCGCATTCAACCCGGCACCGAGACAGCAAGTCTGAAATCGATTGAAACGTTGTTTAAAAAACTATATCCGTTGAATCCATACAGCTATACATTTATGGAAGAACAGAACCGGAAAAAATATGAGGCAGAAGATAAGTGGAAACAGATCATTTTCTTTTCGGCCATTCTCACGATTTTCATCTCATGTATCGGGTTGTTTGGGCTGTCTGTGTTATCTGCCGAAAAACGCGTTAAAGAGATTGGTATCAGGAAGGTGCTTGGCGCGTCGGTACAACAAGTGGTCAGTATTTTGTCAACCGATTTTCTAAAGCTCGTGATTCTCGCCCTGGTGTTGGCAATACCGCTTGCCTGGATCGCTTCAAATCAATGGCTGCAAAACTATCCTTATAGAACTTCGCTCAATTGGAAATTGTTTGCTTCAGGAGCCGTCCTGGTGATGGCCATTGCTTTTTTTACTATCAGTTTCCAGGCAATAAAGGCCGGACTGTCGAACCCTGTCAAAAGCCTGAAATCGGAATAGTATGTGGCAGGAATATTAGTCTACACGCCAAACTGGGAAAGATGGTGGTCGAGATGTTTGTAAAACATGTTGTTCCATTCAACTTTTGTAAGTGGTCCGAATGAATGAGAAGCTTTGTTGTGAAAATAGGATTCCCCCAGCTTTTGGGTTTTATTCAGATGATCTATAAGCCTGTTACGCTCTGCTTCAAAATCTTTTGTATCAGTGATGAGAAATTGAGCAGAGGTCCTCATGTTTCGCTTATAAGGTTTCTCATTGGTAATAAATTTTTTCACAAAGGATCTGAGCAGGAAGACTACAAACTTATTCGGCCTGGGGTGTTTGTTATCGTAAACCATTTCATAGGCAACATTGCAATGCGCCAACATTTGGGAGACCGTCATTTTACCCCACTGGGGCGTTGATGTTGGCTTCAGCTGATTGATCCTGCCAATCAGCTTTTCTGTTACATCCCGGGTAAAAATATTTGGAAGTGCCATACGAGCTGGTTTGTGATATCAGGGTTAATTGATATTAGTTCTATGGTTGAGTTTTGACGATATTACGATCAGCACACTTTATGAGGCAGTATTCTTTATGAGACTATATTATTAATACTCCATTAATTCTTTGTATAACGTATCTCTCTCTACCGGCCTTCTTTTCACTTGTTTTATAAGTGACACCAACTGATCCGTACTCATGGAAGGTGTTTGTTCTTCTGAGCCGGCCATTGAATAGATCTTAGTGGAATCGTCAATAGTGCCATCGATATCATTCACTCCAAAGGATAATGCAAGCTGTGCATTCTGCCGCCCCAGCATCGGCCAGTACGCTTTAAGATGCGGAAAGTTATCCATGTACAATCGGGCTACCGAATACATTTTCATGTCCTCGACAATGCTGCTTTCGGGCACGTTACTCATTTCATTGTCTTTGTTTCGGAACTTAAGGGGAATAAAAGTATTGAAGCCACCTGTCTTATCCTGTAATGCCCTCAGCCTTTCCATATGATCGATGCGATGTTCGTATTTTTCGATATGTCCATATAGCATGGTAGCATTTGAATGCATGCCTAGTTCATGTGCGGCACGATGGATATGCAACCAACCCTCCGCATCCACTTTATCATCTGCGATCTGTTGCCGGATCTCAGGATGAAATATTTCGGCGCCTCCACCCGGAAGTGAATCAAGCCCGGCTTCCTGTAGATACTTCATTCCTTCTTCAACAGTGACCTTCGCTTTCCTGAACATGTAGTCCAGTTCGACCGGTGTAAAGCCTTTAATGTGTAAGTCGGGGCGGTGCGACTTGATCTTCCTGAGCAAATCAGCAAAAAACTCCATGGTCAGTTTTGGATGTACGCCTCCGACGATATGTACTTCAGTAACAGGCTGGCCATCGTATTTCTTAACGATGTCGAGCATTTGGGCTGTCGTGAGCTCCCAACCGTCCTCACGGTGGGCATACAGCTTTGAATACGAGCAAAACTTGCATGAAAACACACAAACATTTGTCGGTTCAATATGGAAGTTACGGTTGAAATAGGTGGTATTGCCATGAAGTCGCTCACGTACAAGGTTAGCCAGGGCGCCCAGGAATGGAAGACTCCCATTCTCAAATAATATTAATCCCTCGGCAGGAGTGATCCGCTGTTTCCCTGATATTTTTTCCGCTATTGCTCTAAGTGCTTTATTCGGTTCCCGGGCAATTAATGCCTGTATATTCTCTGTCATTACATTGAGGTTCAGTCACAAAAACGATTGTAAAGATATTACAGAATAACAACCCTTAACCGGGAATGTTGTTATAGTTAAGGAGAAACAGTTGGCCGGGCGATCTCAGGATAAAGCCCCGGCAATACAGCCACACATCAGGCAAGCGATGGTACCCCCGATCAATGCCCGCACGCCCAGCTCGGTGAGATTTTTTCTTTGCGAGGGCGCGAGTTGGCTGATCCCACCAATCTGGATGCCGATTGAAGCGAAGTTTGCAAAGCCGCATAAGGCATAGGTTGCAATCAGGATCGATTTCGGATCAGCGATGGTGCCGGCATTTTTCATCTGGCCAAACGAAACGTAGGCCACAAATTCGTTCAGGATTGTTTTCTCGCCGAGAAGCTGTCCAACAGCGACCATCTCCCGTGTATTAACGCCTATCAGCCATGCAACCGGGGAGAAGATGTATCCAAGTAACATCTGCAGCGACAATGAGTCATAACGACCGTTAGTCGCACGAGCTATATCATCATTGATTCCAACCCAGTATCCTACTGAACCAAGTATCCAGTTACAGAGATACATCAGGGCCGTAAAAACGATCAGCATGGCGCCAACGTTTACTGCCAGCTTCAATCCATCAGTGGTTCCGAGCGAGATTGCATCCAGGAAGTTGTCGCCAATTTTTTCCCTCGGTACATGAAGCTCGCGAATCACATTTTCCGTCTGGGGAAACAATACTTTGGACACCACGATTGCTGCAGGTGCGCTCATGATGGATTGGCTCAACATATGTAATGCGAAATATTTTTGCTGATCGGGGTCGTTTCCACCGAGAAAGCCGACATAAGCAGCAAGAACACTACCTGCTGTATTGGCCATACCTCCAACCATAATACAAAGGATTTCGGACCTGGTCATCTTGTCAAGAAAGGGCCGGATCATCAGGGGAGCCTCCGTCTGACCAAGAAAAATGTTGGCCGCGGTGGAAACGCTCTCGGGACCGGAGATCCCAATTTTTTTTAGCATCCAGGCAAACACAAAAACGATCTTTTGAAGAATACCGAGATAATATAACATGGCGGATAGTGCCGAGAAAAAGATGATATTAGGTAAAACCTGGACCGCGAAGATATATGCCCAGTTGCCGGAGGGGTCGGCCAGATTGCCAAAGATAAACTCAATGCCTTTGTGACCGATGTTGATGAGTTCGACGAATTTAGCAGATACCCATCCGAAAAATATCTTTACGAAGTTCACCTTCAGTACACCGAGCGCAAAACAAATCTGGGCAACAACTCCAATCAGCACGAGTTTCCAGTTGATTGCCCGGCGGTTATTGCTCAGGGCAAAACAAACCATTATCAGGAAGAACATCCCGAGAAGGCCACGGAGCAGGTTATCCACGTGAAGATTCATTCAATTCATTTTTTCTAAAAAAACAGGATCCAATGGGCGGCAATATAAAGCTAAGAACCCATAATCTTCAATCGTGGCATCAAATAACTGCGCTGTTACCGGGAGGCTGACGCATTTCTTTGCGTTGGATAAACCGCTTCATAGAGGGCGCTGGCAACCTTCTTATGACCCTGATCATTCCAGTGAGGATTACAACTTAAAAAATCCGTTTTCTTGTTGAGCACATCACTAAGATCGACGATATTAATATTGCCGCGTGTTATACCACTGAAATCACCAGGTTCATATTGTACCGAAGGGGCTATAACGAAATAGAATTGTTTATCCGGAAACTCCGTACTGAACATTGTCATCACCTTTTCTACATTCGGATATTTCCTGGGGACGCTGTCAACCTCCCTGGCCAGCATTTTTGACTTCAGGAAATTCCGATTTTGAAAATGATCAAGCAAATGGTTGGAATAGGAATATTGAAGCAATAGAAATTTTGACTTGTCTACCAGGTCTTTTTGTTCAGGGAATCCATCTTTGTTTTCCGTGTAAGCAATACCGGTATCAGTGAGATAAGGTCGATATCGGTTCTTATCCGCCCGGGTTATCGTGTTTTCATCATTCGGAAGTATTATGACAACGAAACAGGTGTCAAAATTCAGGACTGGCGCGAACTTCCTGAGGGCCATCAACGACTGCACAGGCGTAAAGGTCCCACTCATACCACAATTGAAAACCTCCGTATTGGTACGATCTTCAAATATATCCGTGAATCTTTTTTCATCCGGCACTCCATATCCCTCCACAAACGAAGATCCGAGGAATAGGTGCCCTTTTTTTGTAGTATCCCAGTCATTATCCCGTGCACCGAATCTGTTCGCTTTCATAGGTACGCTGAAGCAGGCGCCCAGCTGCAACCAGCTGTCATATGGTTTATGCCAGACACCAACAAGCGTGTCACGGTCTGCGTAAGCGTGTACCGAATCATTCCACTCACTGGAAAAATAGTGTTTAAACCCGGTTGGTTCTATATCTAATGCCGACATGGTTAAGCCTGTCAGTTCAATAACTACGAAAGCCCAGCAGAGGTATTTTACAAATCGCTTCATTAAAATTGGAAATAAATAAATTGATTAGTAAACCGGTCCTCAATAAATGATCCAAAAATGGCAATCGTTAAAAAAACATGGAACACGAATATGGCGAAACGCGGGAGTGCCAGTTTTTTCATCAGCATGTAGTCGTAAACAAATAGTACGGCAATCATGGCTAAATCAAAACTATAAATAACGGTATTATCTATCACCAGGTTGAAATCGGAAATGATTCGCGCAATAAAGGAGAATGCAGTTGAAATGTCCGGCGCACGGAAAAATATCCACCCGATGGTGACCAGTGAGAAAGTAAGTATCATTTGTCCGAATTCCCTGCCACCAGGAAAAAGGTTGTCACCTCCGATGTCTTCGCTGCCATGATTTTTAGTCCGATTCAATAGTAGCAGAGGCAGGAACAAAAGGGCATGGAAAAGCCCCCAGATTATAAATGTCCAGTTCGCACCATGCCAGAAACCACTAACGAGAAAAATGATAAAGGTGTTTCTTACTGCAATTGCCTTGCCCCGGCGGGAACCCCCCAGTGGAATATACAGGTATTCCCTGAACCAGGATGAGAGCGAAATGTGCCATCGCTTCCAAAACTCGGCTATGTTGCGTGAGAAATATGGAAACCGGAAGTTGGTAAGCAATTCAAAACCGAACAGTTTTGCCGTACCCAGGGCGATATCGGTATAGCCGCTGAAATCTCCGTAAATCTGGATGGAAAACAGGATTGCACCAAAGATGAGTGTGGCACCCGAATACTGCTGGTAATTGTCGAAAATATTGTTGACGACAGGCGCTATGGAATCAGCTATCACTATTTTCTTAAAAAAGCCCCAGAGCATCATTTTTATCCCATCTATTGACTGATTTGGATCAAAAACCCTCGGTTTTTTCACTTGGGGCAGAAGATGGGTGGCTCTTTCTATAGGTCCGGCTACCAGCAGAGGGAAAAAGCACACAAACAATCCATAATCAACGAAATCTGTGGTCGGTTTAATCTTCCGGTTATAAATGTCAAATACATAAGACATTCCATGAAACGTATAAAACGAGATACCGACGGGCAGGGCAATCTGCAGTACATACGGATGCGCTGTCATGCCAAAAACTCCAACCAGGTCACTAAAACTGTCTGCAAAAAAGTTATAATACTTAAAAAAGCCAAGGATCGCCAAATTACTGAAGACGCTTAACCACAAAAAGAGCCTTTTCCTTTTTACCGAATCATGGATTTTTATACCAAAGAAATAGTCGATAACGGTTGAAAGCAACAACAAAAAAACAAATCGCCAATCCCACCACGAATAGAAAAAGTAGCTTGCAACCAGCAGGAACAGGTTCTGGGTTTTCAATCTGCCCTTGTTCATCAGCCAGTAAATGCACAACACTACCGGAAGAAAGAATAAAAGGAATTCTTTCGAGTTAAATAACATGCTGAGTCGTTAAGAAGTAGTTTTCAGTTTTAAATGGTCCGGCTTGCCCGGATAGTGCTAATGCTATTGCCTATGACTTCCCGGTATTGGTGGAGGACAAAGGAAATATCTTATCAACCGCAAACATATCGAAAATATACTAACCGGCGATGCGTAAAAATACGTGAGTGGCCAGTTTTAAATAAGGACAAAAAAAGCCCTCCACTTAAGGTGAAGGGCTGATAAAGTTTGAACCTGATCAGATATGCTGCTCTATTTTCTTAACGAAGTTTGACTTTGGCTGAGCTCCAACCAGTTTGTCTACCACCTTTCCACCTTTGATAAAAAGGATGGCAGGAATTGAGGTAATGCCATAATTAACAGACAATTGCGGATTATGGTCAACATTGACTTTGCCAATATTTATTTTTCCATCGTACTCCTTAGAAAGTTCCTCGATAACCGGGCCAATCGCACGACAAGGTCCACACCATTCAGCCCAAAAGTCTACAACTGTAAGTTTTTCTGAAGAAATCACTTTATCCTGAAAATTTGAATCATTAAATTCTGATGCCATAGTTTTATGTTTTATATTATTATTCTTTTCCTCTTATGAGTATGCTGCTATCAGGCAAATTTACATCCAATCGTGAATAACCGCTTGTTTGACATTTCCACAAATGTTCATTACTCGTAGTATTCTTAAATACCTGACATTTGGTCGTGCAATGATCGTGAAAAGCTCCATAGCCATCTCTTATTTAGGTAGTTAACACCTGTACTTCGAGCTCTTGCTTGTCATACAAATAGGCCGCCAATTCGTCATTCATCTCAATTCCCGACTCCATACTAAACATCGAAATTTTTGACTGCGAACGCGGATCACTGATGTTGAACTTCAAACCCGTCCGGCCGGGATGGGTTTTGAGATTGTTTTCCAGAAACCTGATCAGCCCCTCATCTACGAATCTCGCCTCGATGTCAACTATAACCTGTTTTGTCAGCATTTGTTTGATGCTTTCTAATAATATTATCTTATCAATCTTAAACTCAAATTCTATTTTGTTAAAACGTGGTTTGAAGGAACCGCTGATAAACAGGTTTTTCCCTTTTTCGAGGTAGGCTGCATACCGGGTATAGTCATCGCTCCATAACATCAACTCGGTTTTCCCTGTATAGTCCTCGATCATTAATGACCCAAACTGCCGGCCCGTTTTGGTGAGCCTGTGCTGGGCATCTACCACCAGCCCGGCAAGCCGGAATGTGCGCCCGGCATTAGGAGAAAGATTTATCGCGTCCTTTATCTCATTAAACTCTCCGAGCCTGGTGATCCCGTAGTGTTTGATCTCAAAACGGAAATTATCAAGCGGGTGGCCGCTCATAAACATTCCAGTGACGTCCTTTTCATGATCCAGCAATTCCACAAGGGGCCATGGCTCGCAGGTAGGTATCTTCGGAGGCACCACATCAGGCATTGCCAGGTCACCAAACAAGGTGTTCGAAGCGCCTGCTGAATTGGTTTGAAAAACATTCCCGAATCGAATGATCTTTTCCATGCCCGTCGTATTGTCGCCCTGCGGTATGTGAAAGTACTGGGCCCGATGCATTTCGGAAAAGCAGTCAAACGCCCCGGCATAAACCAGACTTTCCAATGTCTTTTTATTGACCGTGCGTTGATTGATCCTTTTGATAAGATCGAAAACTGTTGGGAAAGGCCCGTTTAGTTCTCTCTCCGCGATGATGCTTTCTACGGCCGCCTCACCAACTCCTTTGAGGCCACCCAGACCAAACCGGATCTCGCTTTTATCGTTAACGGCGAAACCTTTCTTGGATTCGTTGATATCCGGCCCGTAGACTTTCTGGCCCATACGTTTACATTCTTCCATGAAAAATGTAATCTTTTCAATACTGCCCGCATTGTTTAATACTGCGGCCATATACTCTGCAGGATAGTGTGCCTTCAGGTATGCGGTCTGGTAAGCCACAAATGCATAGCAGGTTGAATGGGATTTATTAAAGGCATATTGGGCGAAGGCCTCCCAGTCTGTCCAGATCTTTTCAAGCTTTGCGGTGTCCGGGTACTTTTTGGAAGCGCCGGAAATGAACTGTGCCTTCATTTTATCGAGCACCGATTTCTGCTTTTTACCCATTGCTTTCCGCAAAACATCCGCATCACCCTTTGAGAAGCCGGCAATGATCTGGGAGAGCAGCATTACCTGTTCCTGGTAAACGGTTATCCCATATGTTTCTTTAAGGATGTCTTCCATTTCAGGAAGATCATATGTGATCGCCTGGCGACCATGTTTACGATCGATGAAGTCAGGTATATAAGCCAGGGGCCCCGGGCGGTACAAAGCGTTCATCGCAATCAGGTCATCGAACTTATCCGGCTTGAGATCCCGCAGATATTTTTGCATCCCGGTACTCTCAAACTGGAACGTGCCGTTTGTTTCACCCTTCTGATAAAGTTCAAAAGTTTTCTGGTCATCAAGCGGGATTTCATCGATCTCGATACTGATTCCGTGATTTTGCCTGATCAGCTCAAGCGCGTTCTTCAGGATCGAAAGTGTTTTCAACCCAAGAAAGTCCATCTTGATAACCCCTGCATCTTCAATGATATTACCCTCTATCTGGGTGACCCACAACGGAGAGTCCTTGGCGATGCAAACAGGTATCAATTCCGTAAGATCCCGTGGAGCGATGATGATACCCGCCGCATGGATACCGGTGTTCCTGACAGAGCCCTCAAGTCTTTCAGCTTCATGTAAAACCTGGCTCTCGATACCCGTGGTTTTATAAATTTCGCGGAGACGCTTTACATTTTCCATGTCATCAGCGCCGACCCCATCTTTTTCTTCCAGTGATTTTTCGCCTTCTTTGGCGTTCAGGGGAGCATGCAAGACCCTTTTTAACTCGATCCCGGGTCGATCCGGGATGAGTTTGGCCAGGGCGTTAGCTTCGGGTAATGAAAGATCGAGTGCGCGGGAAACATCCTTGATACTCATTTTAGCGGCCATCGTACCATAGGTAACGATTTGTGCTACCTGGTTTTTGCCATATTTCTGAACCACATAATCGATTACTTTCTGCCTTCCTTCATCATCGAAATCCGTATCTATATCAGGCATCGACTTCCTGTCCGGGTTAAGGAACCGTTCAAACAGCAGGTTATATTTCATCGGATCAATATTGGTGATCCCGATGCAATAAGCTACCACGCTTCCGGCTGCGGATCCTCGCCCCGGTCCCACAAAAACCCCAAGTTCCCGCCCGGCTTTAATGAAATCGCTGACGATAAGAAAGTAACCGGCAAATCCCATCGTTTTGATGGTATGTAATTCGAATTCCAGTCTTTCTTCCACAGCAGGCGTGATCTCAGTATAACGATTTTTTGCGCCCTCGTAAGTAAGATGCTTTAACAATTCCCACTGATTCAGATTAGCATCCTTGTGGATGGCAAACTCCTTCGGAACGGGGAAGGCGGGAAGGAGAATATCTTTTTTAAGATTAAGGATCTCCACCCGGTCAACGATGATATTTGTATTGTCAATAGCCTGAGGAATATCATGGAACAATTTTTCCATTTCCTCTTTTCCCTTGAAATAGAATTGATCATTCGGAAACTTGAACCGCCTGTCCTTTGTATTGACATCGTCGTTCACATAGTCATCATACCCGGGGGTACTTTTCTTTTCACCGGTATTTATACATAGGAGGATGTCATGTGCATTGTAATCATCACGATCAGTATAATGACTGTCGTTTGTTGCGATCACTGGCACGTTGTATTTCTCCGAAAATCTGACCAGCGTTTGATTGATCAGCTCCTGTTCCTTCATGTTGTGCCGCTGCAACTCGATGAAGAAGTCTTCGCCGAATATGTCCAGCCACCATTTGAATTCTTTCTCAGCTTTTTCTTCACCTTCTTTCAGAATTGCCTGGGGTACATGGGCGCCGATGCAGCAGGTAGTAGCTATCAGTCCTTCATGATATTGTTCAATCAGTTCCTTGTCGATGCGTGGATATTTGCTGTACATTCCTTCAATATAACCGAGGGAGGTAAGCTTGATCAGGTTTTGATAACCAACGGCATTTTTCGCAAGTAAAACCTGGTGGTAGCGCTGATCTTTTTGTTCCTTGGTAAATATTTTCCGGTGACGATCGGCTACAACATAAAATTCGCAGCCTACAATTGGTTTAACTTTTAAGGAACCATCTTCGTTTTTATGTTTGTAGGCTTCTGCCACAAACTCAAACGCGCCAAACATATTTCCATGATCAGTGATCGCAAGTGCCGGCATGCCCTCTTTTACTGACTTCTTATATAGACTCTGAATAGAAGCCGCTCCGTCCAATAATGAGAACTGTGTATGTACGTGAAGATGAGAGAATTTTGGCATGTGTTCAATAACAGATTTTGTACCCGCAAATTTAGTTCATACTAGGGATGAAGCAAGGTTGTTTTGTCCACAACGTATGGCAGCGATGATGAGGCACGTCGTGGCAGGGGTTTGCGATGATGCGGCACGTCCTGGCCTGGGTTTGCGATGATGCGCCCCGTCGTGGCGCGGGTCTGCAATGATGTGGCCCTCCGTGGCCCGGGTTTTGTAAAAATGTAACTGATTATCGGCTTGAACCGGTTACAATAGTCTTCTAATGTTAAAATTTTGTTTTATGAAAATACCTGCTGCTCTTATCAGTGGCTTCAGTGGTGCAGTTGCATTGACTCTTTTGCACGAGGCATTACGGAAAACCGTTAAGCACGCACCAAGAATGGACAGGATGGGAGAGGAAGCCATTCAAAAGATCATCGGCTCAACCGGTCACAAGGTTCCGTCGAAAGACAGCCTGTTCAATGTTACCATGGCTGGTGACGTTGCCGGCAACGCGATGTATTATTCCATGATCAGCGCGTTGCCGGTAAACCCTGTTGTTGCCGGTGCAGGTCTTGGCCTTGCAGCCGGGATCGGCGCTGTATTATTGCCTGAACCCATGGGATTAAATGAAAAGTACAGCAATGCTACCACAAGGACGCAGGTGCTCACAATTGCTATTTATCTCGCTGGTGGCATTGTTGCCGGTCTTGTGCACAAACGACTAAAGAAAGATAAGACACCGGTCAAAGAATTAACCGGCGAGGGTCTGGCGATTCATTAACACAAGCTCATCATCAGCATTTATCTCTTGCCATAGATGACATTTATTGAAATCGTCAAGCCATAGTCGACATATATTTACAGGGTCAAAAGCAATGCTTGTCAATTAGATCATTCCAGGGTCTATCCCATTAATTGAAATCAGTTGCTTTCCACTTTTATACTGTCACTATGGGGGCAGTTACGATCAGGCAATAACGATGTTTTTTATCCGTTTTAACAAGCTTATCGTTTAACTTCGCGGCACGTTTCGGAATAAATTAATGCATTTGAAAAATCTGGCCTTAGCAATTGGGATTGTTGCCGTTTCGGCATGTTCATCCACAAAAAAAACAAATTCAGCGGGATCCGCCGATACGGGTCAGTCCCCGGTTCGTATCAAGCAACCACGAAATGGAGACTATTCTGCTGATGGTCCGGAAGCCACTCCTAAAAAAAATACAAAAAAGGCTTCTTCTGCTGATCCCGGTAGGAACGGGGATAATTCCGGTATTTCTTTCGGACAACTGCAGTTCAAATACGCGATATTACTAGACGTACCGGTAGAGGAAATTGATGACGAAAATTTATTTTCATTTATTGAATCATGGTATGGAACTCCATACCGGTATGGGGGCTTTTCAAAAGAGGGTGTGGATTGTTCAGGTTTCACCCAGGCATTGATGTCAAATATTTACCACCTGAATGTGCCACGGATCTCTGCAGAACAGTACAATCAGTCAAAAAGAATTTCCAAAAAGGAACTTAGGGAAGGTGATCTTGTTTTTTTCAAGACCAACGGCAGTACAATTTCTCATGTTGGGGTCTATCTCAGGAACAACAAGTTTGTTCATGCTTCCACTTCAGGCGGTGTCATGATCAACGACCTGAATGATGACTATTACGCGAGGAGATACGCAGGTTCGGGTCGCGTAAGGTAGCTTCTCAATTTCCGATGCCAATCTTCTTTTTGATGGTGGCCCAGACCGGTAACACATCAGGCGACAAATTCATCAATAACACGCCCGCGATATAGAGGATAGTAAATGCCGTACTCCGGAGCACTATCCAGATGAAACCGATCTTATCGTGGAACAGGTAATGACATATCGCATATACAACCAATCCCAATATTAACGTCAGGAAAGTTTTCACATTGAAAGGCTGCATTTTGTATTTCCTCAAGAGGAAAGTGTAACGGATGCCATTGTATATGGTCAATGCTATGAGATTAGAAATTGCAGGACCTATCACTCCCAGGGACTTTGTAAGGAAATAATTTAAGGGCAGTGTGAGTGTTAACAGGATCATCCCCGTAAAAAATTCAAATCTCCACAAGGTGGATGTACCGATGATCTGCGAATTAACGCCTGTGCCCATATCCAGGATGCGCATAAGCCCGATAAAAAGAAAAACATCCTTTGCATCGAGATATTGTTTTTTCAACCCGAATGTGTAGATGCCATCAGTAAAATTAATCCAGATCAGGATGAACATTCCCGTAGCGAAGATCAACTGGTTGATAGATGAACTGTGATATATCCTCTTGATCTTGTCAAAATCTTTGTCTTTCCAGGCTTTTGATAATGGTGCGATAGAAGCAGAAATCACTCCGCGCTGTGGCGCCTGTATAAGGCTTGCAATATTTTGTGCCAATGTATATACAGCTGCAAAAGCAAGTCCGTTTGGCATCACATGCGCAATCACAAGGGTATCGAATACATTAGAGATATTAAAAATGAGACCGCCACCCCAGATAAAACCAATAAGCGTAACGATCTTTTTCCGAAACTTCAGTGTAACCCTGCTGGGACGAAAAACAAAATGTATTCGTTTGTTGACGAGCAGGTAAATCAGTAATGTTAATGCAATTGCCAGGTAAGTAAATGCATATAGTTTGATGAATAGGTCAAACGATGAAATAATGTTTGTAAAGGACAGAATGATCAGAACAGTTAACAACAACCGAAATCCTATCTCCCTTAGAAAATTGGTAAGAACAGTTTTTTTCAGTTGCCAGGCAAAAGCTTCCAGTACGGAATACATTGTTAAACCAAATCCAAATGGAAACAGGTAATAATAATAACTCACAATCTCGGGTGAAGTGCGGATATAGCGGTCTATCACAAAATCTTTGAAAATAATACCGTTGATCATTACAAACACAAAGCCCATGAAGCTGGTAAACAGGGCCCAGGTCATCATGTCATTTTTGTCGGGTTCCGTATTCTCGTTGTAATAGGGATAAAACTTGTGAATAAATGCCTGCATGCCAAGGCTCGCAACTGAAAACATGATGTTTGCAATGGCAATAAAAAGGCCGGTGAGACCATATTGCTCCGGTGTGAAACCGCCTTCTCTTGCGAACAAATAAGTATTCAGGAAACCAAGGGCAAAACCGAAGTAAACGACAAATGACGAAATAATGCTTTGCCTCCGGATATCACTCATGTATTGGGATGTGTTATACTTCTTTTAATAGACGCTTTTTACATCTACTTTTTTTGATGTGACATACATATTGGGATCAGTGGTGATCCCGTTTACAAACTCGGGTCCCAGCTTTCCTGTCTGCCAGTCAGGTGAGGGAGTGATCCATTGCGTTTTGCCCTGGCCAACAATCTTCACCGGCATATTAAAGCCTTTGATGCATTTGGTCCAGCGATAGGTAATCATCTGCTTGTCTATGGTATATTCCAGTTCCGGTATATCTATTGTTCTCAGGTATTGATCAAATACTTTTGTAAAATTTTTACCTGATTGTTTGTTGATATATGATTCGATGTCTTTTGTGTCCACTGTCTTATGATAAAACTCGGTGTTCAGCCCGCGTAGGATCAACCTGAAACGTTCATCGTTGTCAATGATCTGGCGGATGGTATGTAGCATGTTTGCGCCTTTGTAATACATATCCCCGGACCCTTCCTGCTGAACGCCGTACTTGCCGATAACAGGGATATCATTATCCATATTTTTACGGGTACCGGCTACATATTCATTACCCGCCTGTACACCAAATTCACTGGTTGTGTACAACGTTTCCGAGTATGCGGTAAAGCCTTCGTGGATCCACATGTCTGCAATGTCATTGGAAGTAATGTTGTTGGCGAACCATTCATGACCGCTCTCATGGATGATGATGAAATCCCATTTGAGGCCATGACCCGTGCCCGAAAGATCTTTTCCGAGATAACCGTTCAGGTACTGGTTGCCATAAGCAACGGCAGACTGATGTTCCATTCCGAGATGCGGTGATTCAACAAGTTTAAATCCGTCCTCATAAAATGGATAAGGACCGAACCAGTATTCAAAACTCTTCAACATCTTCGGGACCTGGGTAAACTGGGCTTGTGCTTTTTCGAGATTTTCTGCGAGCACCCAGTAATTACAATCGAGCTTACCTTTTTCGCCTTTGTAAGTCTCACCGAATTGCACATACTTCCCGATGTAAGGAATAATGTTATAATTATTGATAGGGTTGACAACCTCCCAGGTGTAGGTTGACAACCGGCCTTTTTTTGATTGAGATTTTAACCTCCCGTTTCCGACCGCGACTAATGTGTCGGGAACAATCATGGTGAGGGTGGCACCTTTATCCGGCTCGTCACTCTGATGATCTTTACACGGATACCAAACACTTGCACCAAGGCCCTGGCAGGCAACACTCATCCATGGAGCACCCGCTTTATCTTTTTTCCAGATCCAGCCCCCGTCCCACGGTGGCATTTTTGCTTCTTTAGGTTTGCCATGGAAATAAACCCGTATCACAAAAGACTTCGACGTGAGCTCATTTTCAAAATCAACATGCCAGGCGTTGCCGTCACGCACATATTTAAGTCTCGCCACTGGCGCGTTCAATTCGTCCATCTGAACAATACTGTCTATCTCCATTGGTACCTGCAGGTCAAGCTGCAGGGTTTTGCCTGGTTTAATCACTGCGGCGCTGATCTGTGAGTAGCCGCTGATTTCCTTTTTAAGATAATTTGGTTTTACTTCAATATCGTACCGGAGAACATTCCACCAGGCCCGCTCCGGACCGATAGAACCCCGGAGCGTATCCTGGCGGGTAAAGCCGGTTTTTTTATTCAAAGGTTGTCCGAACAAAGCGGGCGAAATCTGAAACTGTAGGATTACAAAAAATATAACGGGAACACAAAGAATATGATTGCTATTTTTAAACCGCATAAGCCTCACACAAATTGATATGATAAACTGAAAGTGGCGCGCCTCAACCGAGGGCGGAACCCAAAAAACGAAAGTTAACGGATGAAAGGTATAAATATTTCTTTTTTAGTATTGATTTTTTGTTTTGCATTAACATCATGTGGCGGGAGCGAAAGTGAAGAAAAGATGGTTTTCCGGTATAATGAACAAACAGGTATTGCAAGCATGGATCCTGCTTTTGCAAAAAATCAATCTATCATGTGGGCCGTTCACCAGGTATTCAACACGCTGGTTGAAACAAACCAGGATCTCAATATTGGCCCTTCGCTGGCTTACCGATGGGACGTTTCAGAAGACCGCAAAACCTATGTGTTTCACCTGAGACCTGATGTTTATTTTCACGATAATGAAGTTTTCCCTGGTGGAAAAGGCAGGAAGATGGTTGCCGCTGATGTGGTGTATAGCCTGCAACGCATAATGGATCCTTCAGTTGCCAGCAGTGGCGCATGGATATTCAATAACAGGGTCGACAAAATTACCGGCTTCGAAGCGCCTGATGATTCCACATTCCGGTTAACGCTGATCAGACCATTTACACCCATTCTCGGATTGTTAAGTATGCAGTATTGTTCCATAGTTCCAAGAGAAGTGGTGGAGAAGTGGAAGAAAGATTTCCGGAGTCATCCATGCGGTACCGGTCCGTTCAGAATGAAAACCTGGGAAGAAGGCCAGGTAATGGTTTTGCTAAAAAATGAAAAATATTTTGAAGTGGACAGCAATGGTAAAAGGTTGCCATACCTGGACGCAATCAAAACAACATTTTATGACAATAAGGCGACCGAGTTTCTCCTGTTCAGGCAAGGCAAACTTGATTTCACCAATGATCTTGACGCTTCTTTCAAAGATGAGGTATTAAGCAAAAAAGGCATATTGAAAAAAGAGTGGGAAGGAAAGATCAGGCTTTCAAAACATCCTTACCTCAACACAGAATACCTGGGTATCATGGTGGATAGCTCAGGAGAATTCGGACGTTACTCGCCATTGCGATCAAAAAAGGTGAGGCAGGCAATGAATTATGGTATTGATCGCAGGAAAATGATGCTTTACCTGCGTAATTCTATAGGTATACCGGCAGAGGCAGGCTTTATTCCGGCAGGTCTCCCTGCATATGATACTGCTGTAGTAAAAGGCTACACCTATAACCCGGAAAAAGCAAGAAGGTTGCTCAGCGAAGCAGGATTTCCAGGCGGGCGTAACTTACCCCAGGTGCGGTTACTCACGGTACCTATTTATTCTGATCTTGGCAGTTTTATCGCAAAACAATTGGAAGAAGTTGGTATTGATGTACAGGTAGAAGTTATTCAGAAAAGTTTATTGCTGGAACAGACGGCAAAATCCCAGGCTTTATTTTTTCGGGGCAGTTGGATAGCGGATTATCCGGAAGCTGAAAACTACCTGAGTGTTTTTTATGGGAAGAACCCTGCGCCACCAAATTATACCCGGTATAGAAATCCGGCCTTTGATGCTTTGTATGAAAAGGCACTTGAAGAAAATAATGACAGCCTCAGGAATAAGCTTTATCAGCAGATGGACCAGATGGTGATTGATGACGCGCCGGTGATACCTCTATGGTATGATGAGGTGATCAGGTTGGTTCAATTAAATGTAAAAGGGTTTGAGCCCAATGGATTGAATCTGCTTGAACTCCGCTACGCACGAATTGAAAAGTAACCAGCATCTTATTTAAACACCGTTACAAATACAAACTACTGTCTCGGGATCAGGTACATTTCTTTCTGCCTGCCATTGATATAACGAAAGTTTTGACCATCAAAATAGCCGTCCTCCTCCAGCATTATCCTGATTGTTTTTTTCCACGCCGGTATTTCCGATGCGCAGTTGAGCTCAATTGAATACACAGTGTGGGGATATAAGGGGTAGTCGCCGTCGCCGGGTTTTATTCCCTGGTTGTCCCACATACCGATAGTTGGTCCGGCGGCATGACCGTGGTAACCCAACGGATGTGTATATATTGTTGCAGCCAGTCCCTGCGCCCGACAGGCAGCAAGAGCGTCTGCCAGGATTTGGTTACCAGTCTTCCCTGTCTTAAAACTGCCGGTTAGCAGGTCCTGGACGCGGTTGCCTTTTGCAAAGGCTTCTTTTAAAAATGAAGGTGCATCGGTTTCTCCGGGTTTGAGTATATAGGCATGCTGTTGAACATCGGTGTTGAGCCGGAGGTAAGTAATGCCTATGTCAACATGAATAAGATCGCCCGGGAGAATAACCTGCTGGTCTGGCCGGCTGGAAAATGAGCGGAGATGATCGAATGAAGTTGAATCACTTCTTTGAATATCAACGGTAGGATGGAACCATGTGTCAACACCCAGCGCACGGAATTTATCGCGGAACCACCATTCGACATCGGAAGTAGTCGTGACTCCAGGCGTAATGATTTTTTCTGAAAACCCTTCATTCACTATATCATGAGTAATACGAATGAGTTGTGGGTATAAGGTCATTTCTTTTTCGGTCCTCGTCTCAAGCCAGGCAACCGCAAGTTTTTCCGCACTGGTCACTTTTGATTTTTGAGCGTTTGAAAGTTTGTTGAGCAATTCGCCGTGTTCGGTATATGTCAGGCCATCCGCATGACCGAAATCTTTGGAATAGTTCAGCGCAATTTTTTTTGGATTGTACTGATTTATGAGAGCGACCAGTTGATCCCATTGATCAGGGTATTTTTTCATATCCCAGGCTGCCTTGATGGTTTTTCCCACATCGTACCTGGAGATAGCCAGTTTTTCAACAGGTTTGTTATTTCCGGGGTTATAAAAAAGGAGTACTGTGCGCCTGCGGGCTGCATGCCAGTCGCCGGGCAACATTGTCTTAATGATCGGGTCCTCATTATACTCCCGGCTGATCACTATCCACATATCAATCCCGGTCCTTTCCATCAACGAAGGAAGCAGGTTATTCAGCCGGTCGGCCAGTATCTCGTCGATTACGGCTGCTCGCCGCTGTTCCCCCAGGATTCCGGTTGTTAATTGGCTACTAACGTGTAAGGATAACAGAAGGGAAAACGCGGCCAGTATGCCAATTCTTTTAATCATTGTAGATATCATTTTTTCCAGGATGTCCAAAATACCCAAAAAGCCTGCACAAGCCAAATGATAATGACCAGGGTAGTGTATAATTGGAAAAGGTTGCGTACCAACAGGCAGCAACCTTTTATTTACTCATGAGACTGAAAAAACTCTATGAGAAGCCGTTAATGGGCTCCCCGGTATCTCTTTATGAACTATTAATGCTTGAGCTTATCTTTAAAAACCTTTTGAAACTTCTCCATTTTTGGCCTGATCACAAAATTGCAATAAGGCTGTGACCCGTTCTGATTATAGTAATTTTGATGATAATTTTCAGCTTTGTAGAACATAGAAGCCGGGGTAACTTCGGTTACGATCTTGTTGCTGAATGCTCCGCTTTTGTCCAGTTCGGATTTATACTTCTCTGCTTTCAACTTTTGTTCCTGGTTATGATAAAAAACGGCGCTCCGGTATTGTGTGCCTACGTCATTGCCCTGCCTGTTCAATGTAGTAGGATCATGGGTTTCCCAGAATACCTCCAGGAGTTCGTCAAAAGTTATCTTCGCCGGATCATAGATCATTTGTATTACCTCAGCGTGGCCGGTGGTTCCTTCACAAACCTGTTCGTAGCTTGGGTTTTTTACATGTCCGCCGGTATAACCTGAAGTTACTTTGAGCACACCATCCAGTTGCTGAAATATTGCTTCCGTGCACCAGAAACATCCGGTGCCAAAGGTCGCAGTATCGGTTTTTATACCAGAAAAGTTTTCAACAGTACTTACTGCTGCGGTCAGATTCGTCGTGGCAACCGGGCTTGAATTTTCAGTCTGAGTGCAGGAAAAAAATGCCAGCACAGGTGCAAGAATTCCTGAAAGAAGGATGGTCATGTTCTTTTTCATTTTTTTAGCATCTTTGGACGCATAACATATACAGCAAAAGGCATCACGCGGTTTTCACGGACAGCCCGTTTACCGAACAATTAACAGAGTTACGAATTTTTTCAGGGAACGGTTCATCAGCACTTGTTACTGATCCGTTAATGATACTCACAGATGCCCTGATACGTGCGGGTGGCAAATCCCACCCTCCCTTTTGGCCGGATTTTAGTAGCTTTGCGGGCTTAAAAGGTACGAATAACAGATGATCAGAGCTTTCCCCGAATCGGCTTTAGTGCAATTGGAATTTGATAAAATTGAGGCGTTACTGGAAGCGCATTGCCAGACCGAATACGCGAAGACCAAAAGTTTATCATTGCGTGTTCATACCCGCAAGGAATTTATCGAGCTTGAATTGAACCAGACGCACGAATTCAAGGTAATCGTACAAAACGGTCAGTATTTTCCGCTTGATTACATTCTCAACCTGTCAAAGGAACTAAAGATGCTGGGTATCCCCGGCGCATTACTCACGGGTGAGCAATTCATCGATATCAGGAAACTTGCTGAAAACCTGCAAAGCATTTTCCGTTGGTTTGATAACGACAAACGCATAGCTTACCCTGCGTTAGCGGAAGTGATCAAGGACACTTATTACGAAAAACAGATCATTCACGAGATCGACCAGGTACTGGATGAAAGCGGCCAGGTAAAGGATAATGCGTCTGATGATCTTTCACGTATCCGGATGAGTTTATACCGTCGCCGCAATGAGTTGCGCCGTACGTTTGATAAGATCATTAATAAGCTGGGGAAGTCGGGCTATATAGCAGATATCGAGGAGGCTTTTTTAAATGGGCGCAGGGTAGTGGCCGTTTTTGCTGAACAAAAAAGACAGGTCAAAGGAATTCTTCATGGAGAAAGTGATACCAGGAAAACCGCATTTATTGAGCCGGAAGAAACGATCGAACTTAATAACGAGATCTATTCACTGGAAAGCGACGAACGCCGGGAAGTTTACCGGATCCTGCGGGATCTTACCGCGAAATTATCCCGGTTTGCTGACCTGTTGAAGGCTTACCATAATGTACTCGGCGAATATGACTTCATAAAGGCAAAAGCAAAACTTGCCTTCGATATGAACGGCAACCTCCCGATATTGGTCGACAGATCTCATATTCATCTTGTTGCAGCCTATCACCCCTTGTTACTTCTTTATAATAAGAAGTCGGGAAAGCCAACCTTCCCCGTGAACCTTACACTTGATGAGAAAAGTCGCATTCTCGTTATTTCCGGTCCAAATGCGGGTGGTAAGACAGTTACTCTCAAAACCGTGGGGCTTTTGCAGCTTATGGTGCAGAGTGGGTTGCTGGTTCCCGTGCAGGATCATTCGGAGATGGGGATTTTCAAACAAATCATGATTCACATCGGGGATACACAAAGCCTGGAATTCGAATTATCTACCTATAGTTCCCACCTGAAGAACATGAAGTATTTCATGGAAAGCGCGAACGGCCGAACCCTGTTTTTTATAGATGAACTGGGCAGTGGCAGTGATCCCAACCTGGGTGGAGCTTTTGCTGAAGTTATACTGGAAGAACTGGTGAAAAAGCATTCTTATGGGATAGTAACCACGCATTATCTTAACCTTAAGGTAATGGCAAATAAGACCCCCGGGATAGTTAACGGTGCTATGGCTTTTGATGAAAAAAACCTGTTGCCAATGTACCGCCTGATTGTTGGAAAACCGGGCAGTTCCTATACCTTTTCAATTGCAGAGCGGATCGGACTTGATCCCAAACTGATCAACCGCGCCCGTGCCCTTGTGGATGAGGGCCATTTCCGGTTAGACAAGTTGCTCAACCGCACCGAACAGGATCTGCAGACCATTGATAAAGAAAAAAAGGAATTGCAGAAACAGGTAAAAGAAAACGAACGCCTCCGCAAGGAGATGGAAGTGTATATAAACAAAGAAAAACATAGCCAGCAGGTTGAGCTGCTTCGACACCAAAACCAGATTACTGAAGACCGTCTTGCCTACCTTAAGGATATGGAAAGGAAACTCAAGCAGATTGTGTTTGACTGGCGTAAGGCTTCGGGCCAGGACAAAAAAGATGAACTGATCAAACAACTCCAGATGTTGTTGTTCAAACAGAAACAGCAACAATCTACCGACAAGGCACAGAAAAAGATCAATTCTAAATATGAGCAGTCTGAAGCCGACATTCAGTTGGGGCAGAAAGTACTGATGAAGAAAAACCACCAGGTAGGGGAGGTTATCGAAATTAAGGGCCGCAAAGCAGTCGTTAAACTGGGATTGGTGCCGATTACCGTTGACCTTGGTGACCTGGTAGCTGTGAATGAAAAGACCGTTGATCAATAGATTCGGTGATGAATTTTCTGTAGACGGTCTATGGGCAGTTAACCAGTTCAAATGCAAGGCCCTGACAGGGTCAGAACCTGCATTTGCTGGTAGCCGTTAAGTTTATCAGTACCTCAGATCTGTTGATTTCAGAAAATTTATGGTTTACATGCTGGAATGTAAATAATCCTTCAGCTGGGTGATTGTTTCCTGTTGAGACAGGATGGTTTCTTTGACTACGTCATTTATCGATATGATCCCGATAATCATGTCATTTTCAAACACGGGGAGATAACGGATGTTTTTATCTGACATCAGTTTCATGCAATAGTCAATGCTGTCGTTAGGAGTTACCCTGGGCAGATCATCAGACATGATTTCCGAAACTTCGGTATGCGTTGATGACTTACCTTTCAAAATCACCTTTCTCGAGTAATCCCTTTCCGTCATGATCCCCATGTATTTACCATTTTCCATGACCATCACAGACCCTATGTTCTGATCTGCCATAATTTTCAGGGCCTCGATAACTGTTTCATTTGGCGCCACTGTTGTGATATTGCTGCCTTTTCTCAAAAGCACATCGGTTACCTTTTTATTCATATCTAATGTTTAGGTGGACAATCGTATAGGAAATTACAAAATATAATTTGTAATACAAGATGTTATTCCCGCGGCCCACAACGTGTTTTTTTGGTTGAAACGGCAACAGAAAGACGCGAACAGGAAATCCTTGCTAATTCCTGAATTTTTTTTGATAGCTAAGACAATTCACTGTTACTGAATTATTCACGCAAAAAAAAATCATTATTCTTTCTGAAAATTTCCTTGGAATGAATTCATACTGTATTTTCGCGCCGGAGAGCTGGCAGAGCGGTCGAATGCGGCGGTCTTGAAAACCGTTGAAGCGCAAGTTTCCGGGGGTTCGAATCCCTCGCTCTCCGCTAACAGCACAAGTAAAAAAATACAGAGAGATGCAAGTAGTTGGTTTTCAACACTTGCATTTTTTGTTTGGGTGCACCGGGAACAAGTAAAGGCAGCTACCTGGTGTACTTTCGGAGAATAAATAACAACGCGCTAACTACCTTTCAGCCTCTTACGCTTCTTTACCTGGTTCTACACTTCGTTGGGTCGCACTCTCCTGAACCAATGACCCATGGTGTGAATATTGCAGTCTATAGTATTCATGGCACTTCGACCGAGTTATGCACAAGTAAATGAATGTCGCCCTCTTATGTTTGTTTGAAAAGAGGTATCCTATTGTCATTAAATATTTCTCTATGCCTACAACAACACCAGGAAAGGAGTCGGTCAAATTTTTTAGCAAGCCTTATAGTTCATTCTTTTCAACGGTAATGAAGTGTGTTAATGCACACTTTGTCAATAACCTCCACTCAAAACCTGGCGACAATAAACTGTTTAATCAAACTTTCGCCCTAATGGGGTGAATAAGGCATTAGGTTAACGGTCCTAAAGTCAGACCGGAATGTGTGCTCATCCTGCTGATCCCTGGTCTTATCTGATCACATCTTAATTTATTAACCATTCAAAATAAATCTAGTCAATATGTTTTACCACATCAATCGTTATTCAATAAATTAGGAAATGTCAACTATATCAAAAGTGTCCTTTAGCACTGCAATTTCCCGCTACAGCATCATCAATCAATTATCATCAGTATAGGGTTATTCTGTTTCACGTTTGAATATAAGCTAGCAACCTTTCATATCCTTCCCAGGTTGTAGGGCCGTGATATCCTTCAATTTATTCTTATCAGGAAGAGCTCCTGCCGACAAATTATTGCACATTTTAACTGATGATGAACACAGCTCCATCCTGAAAATATATCCGCATCGTGGGAGATTCCTGCGTGATCAATGTAGATTTTGTCTAACAGATAAAATCAACACAAAGGAAGAGCATCCTGCAAAGATGCTACCCCATAGCTAAGTGTAATGTTAAGGTTGCCGCCAGTCAGCAGTCGCCTGGTATCAAAAAGCTCTGCTCAATATTTTAAACTAAGACTATGGAAAAAAGAAATATAATCGTAATTGGAGCTTCCGCCGGAGGATTCGAAGCCATCAAAAGACTAGTGGCTGATCTCCCACCAGATCTGGATGCTGCAATTTTTATAGTATGGCATATGTCACCCGATATCACGGGTATACTACCGCAGGTACTGAACCGGGGAAAAACGGTATTTGCAGCGAATGCGATAGATAACGAGCCGATTGTTTTCAACCGGATTTATGTGGCACCGCCAGACCGGCATCTTGTATTGGAAAAAGATGTTGTGAGGGTGACCCGTGGCCCAAAAGAAAATCGTTTCAGACCAGCGGTGGATCCTTTGTTTCGTTCCGCTGCGTTGATCTATGGTTCGCGGGTAATAGGAATCGTTTTATCAGGCGGCCTTGATGATGGAACTGCCGGGCTCTGGACGATAAAAAACAGAGGAGGCATTGCGATTGTGCAGGACCCCCAGGATGCAGAAGTTTCGTCGATGCCCGCAAATGCGCTTAAAGCTGTTCATGTGGACTACCAGGTGCCTTTGGCCGAAATGGGATCTTTAATAGTTCAACTTTCCCAGGTTGGGGTTATTGATGATAAAAAAGTTGATATGGAAGAAAGCAAGAAAACAGAGTTAGAAGTCAGAATTGCTGTTGAGGAGCCTGGTCTGGAAATTGGAATTCTCAGCCTTGGTAAACTAACCCGGTATGCCTGCCCCGATTGTCATGGTGTGCTCGCAGCAATCAACGATGGTGATATTGTCCGCTATCGCTGCCATACCGGGCATGCATATTCTGCGGCTGCCTTGCTCAATTCTCTGTCCGGAAATATCGAGAATAGCTTGTGGAGTGCGATACGTGGAATAGAGGAGAGCATTATACTTTTGAATAACCTGGGTGATCATTATGCCGAAAAAAATCAATTAACACAGGCATCCATGTATTTCAAAAAAGCCAAAGAGGCAGAAGAGCAGGCCAGGCTTACGCGGCGCGCCGTTTTCGACCACGAGCAAGTAACACCCGACAGCATATCGACGGAAGTTAAACAAGACGACCAAATTGGTTAAGTGTTATGGAATTTATTTGCCATACCTTGTACAGTATTCCGGCAAAAACATTGACAGCTTGTATACCAGTTTAAAGTACTAACGAGGAAGCAATTCGCGATCCGGTTACTGCAGACACCCCGTTCAAAAAAATATCGTCCACTCGATCTCACAAAAAGCTTACTACTATGGTGTGGAATCCGAAAAATACAGGAAAATGGAAAAAGGCATCAATGATTCTGCGCCATCTGAAAAACTTAATCAATTTTTGATTGCCGGTATCGGCGCATCGGCTGGTGGCATACAGGCACTGAGAAAGTTTTTTGAACAGGTTCCAGGGCAGTCTGGAGTTTGTTATGTAGTTATCCTTCATCTTTCACCAAGCCATGATAGTCAACTGGCAGAAGTATTACAAGCTGTATCGGCAATCCCGGTGCAACAGGTTGTTGAAAAAACCATACTGGAACCGGACCACATTTATGTAGTGCCTCCTAATCAGCATCTTATCATTGAGGACGGATTTATTGCACCTTCTGTTAACATTAATACCGACGACAGGAGATCGCCGGTAGATCTTTTCTTTCGTAACCTGGCAGACACACATGGCCAAAGAAGCGTTTGCGTTATTTTATCCGGCACGGGCGCCAATGGTTCAATGGGATTAAAGCGAATAAAAGAAATGGGCGGAATGGCGTTTGTTCAAAATCCAAGGGAGGCTGAATTTAATGAAATGCCAAGAAACGCTATAGCCACGGAGTTAATTGACGAAGTGTTGCCGGTAGCGGAAATCCCTGCAAGAATAATAGCATGCAGAGATCGTGTTGGATCAGTTCAAATTAATTTAGAGGCGTTGCAGGGCTTCGAACTGCATCAACAAGCGCTGCGCCAGATATTTACCCAATTACGTATTCACACCGGCCATGATTTCACGAATTACAAACGCGCAACTATACTTCGTCGCATTGAACGCCGCATTAATATTACGAATTTACCCGACCTGCCAGCTTATGCGAAATATGTGAACGAAAACAGCGGTGAGTCTACTGCACTACTAAAAGACTTACTTATTTCGGTGACTAATTTTTTTCGTGACGCCAAACCGTTTGAGGCGCTTGAAAATGAAGTCATACCCCTTGTATTTCAAAACAAAAAGCCGGAAGACCAGGTCAGAATATGGGTCGCCGGATGTGCAACCGGCGAAGAAGCATACTCAATCGCGATGTTATTTGCAGAACGATTGGAAGGAACGCCAAACTCACCAAAGGTTCAGATATTCGCCACTGACATTGATGAATCAGCCATTGCCACAGCCCGTGAAGGATATTATACACTCAATGATGCGGCTGATGTTTCCCCGGATAGATTGCAGCGCTTTTTTACTCCGGAAGGAGAGGGCTATCGCATCAGGCGTGAAATAAGAGAGATGATTCTTTTCGCTACTCATAATTTTTTAAAAGATCCCCCTTTTTCAAGATTGAACCTGGTTAGCTGTAGAAACGTTCTTATTTATTTGAACCCTACTGCGCAGGAAAGGGTAATGGAAACTTTCCACTTTACCCTGGCGGCGGGTGGATTTCTCTTTCTTGGCACTTCTGAGTCAGTTGAAGGAGTCAGTGAATTATATTCTACTGTTAGCCGCGAAAATCATATTTTCAAAGCAAGACAAGTTTTATCCAGAAACTGGTCCATTCCGGAGTCAGTACCCAGATTCAGATACCTGAATAACGAGGAAAGGAAAAAGCCCGATGATATCTCTATACTTCCGGGGAATCGCTTTTCTTCCGGAGAACTTCATCAAAAACTACTGGAAAAATATGCTCCACCGTCTCTCGTCGTTAATGAAGATTACGAGATAGTGCATATGTCTGAAAAGGTTGGTAAATATCTGGAATTTAAAGGAGGTACTCCAACACAAAACCTGCTTGAATTGATAAGGCCGGAGATCAGGTTAGAGCTCCGTTCTATACTGCACCAGGCGCTGCAAACTAGAACCACGGTTGCTGCGAGAGGCTTGAACGTGGTAGTGGGCGGGCAGCCCCAGGCAGTAGATATAAAAGTGCAGCCGGTTTTCCAGGATGACAAGTCCTCGCAGGGCCTTATCCTGGTAACGTTCGAACAGTTGGATACCGTCGTTAAAAATGAACAGGTGGTGTTATCTTCCGTTGAGCCGGTCGCTAAACAGTTAGAGGATGAACTTAACCGGGTTAAAACGCATCTGCGAACTTCCATTGAGCAGCACGAATATCAGTCCGAAGAATTGAAGGCATCGAACGAGGAACTTCAGGCCATGAATGAAGAGCTTCGGTCTGCAGCGGAAGAATTAGAAACAAGTAAGGAAGAGCTACAATCAATCAATGAGGAACTAAGAACCGTAAACCAGGAGCTTAAAGTAAAGATTGAGGAACTAGGTATTACAGGTAACAATCTCCGAAACTTTATTAATTCTGCCGATGTTGGAACCATATTCCTTGACCGGAGTTTTGCTATAAGTTTGTTTACCCCGGCAGTGTTACAAATTTTTAATTTAAAGATGTCAGATGTTGGCCGCCCCGTAACCGACATAACCACAAAATTAATTTATGATGAGTTAATGCAGGATGCAGAAATTGTACTCAATAAACTAGCAACAATTGAACGGGAGGTATCCACCACAGATAACAGAACTTTCGTAATGCGCCTGTTGCCTTACCGTACATTTGAGAACACGATTAACGGAGTTGTATTGACGTTTTTTGATATCACCAATCGCAAACTGATTCAAAATGCGTTGCAGCAATCTGAAGAATATTTGCGCCTGCTGATAGAAAGTGCACAGGATTATGCCATATTAACACTGGATCCAAATCGCAAGGTTGTTAGCTGGAGCATAGGAGCCCATAATATTATGGGTTACATGGAAAGCGAAATAACAGGCAAGTCCGGAGATTTGATTTTTACAATAGAAGATTTGCGTGATGGCGCACCCATAAAAGAGGCAGACAAGGCTGCCCGGGAGGGTAGAGCCCAGAATGAACGCTGGCATGTACGCAAAGACGGCACCATGTTCTGGGGCTCAGGTTCGTTAAGTCCCTTACGGAACGGCAAAGGAGAACTACTTGGTTTTGTAAAGATCATGCGCGATCTGACGGAGGCGCGGCGATTAGAAGAAGCAAAATTTTTCCTCGCCTCTGTTGTAGAAACCTCAAATGATTCTATCATCACCATTGATTTTGAAAGAAAGATCACAAGTTGGAATAAGTCAGCCGAAAAGCTATACGGGTACACTGCGGAGGAAGTAATTGGAAAAAACCTGACTCTCTTAACCCTTCCTAAAGACTTCATTAAAATACTTAACAAAATTGATATAGTTGAGCATAGCAGGAAGGTTGCTGTTTTTGATACGGTGCGGGCACATAAAGATGGACAACATATGGAACTTGAAGTCGTGATGTCTCCTGTCATGAATGCCCTTGATCAGGTAATTGGCGTCTCTACGATCGCCAGAGACATTACCGGCCGTAAGCGTCGTGAAGCTAATCTTGCCTTTTTAGCAGAGATAAACCTGGATTTCGCCCCGCTGCTTCAGATCGACGAAATTATGGAGCAAATTGGAAAGCGGCTGTTCAATCATCTTGACCTGTCAAGATGTGCCCTTGCATTTGTAGATAATGATGCAGACCGGATAAATGTGGTTTACGAATTACGTAGGGACGAAAAGACAAAGAGCATGGCAGGTGTTCATCCTATATCTGAAATACTTACACCTGCAGGACGGGAACGATATGCTGCAGGCACAATGTCTGTAATTATCGCAAACGAGGATAACGGGATTTTGCAGAATTCAACGGAGCTGCTATCCCAGTTAGGTATTGGATCAATGGTAGAGGTCCCCCTTCTGGAAGATACACGGTGGACGTTCTTACTGAGTGTTGGCCGCCAGGAAAACGAAGGATGGCAAGCTGATGAACTGGAATTGCTTGTAGAGGTTGCGTCCCGGGTTTATATACGGATTGAAAGAGCGCGGGCAGAAAGGGCACTCCGCATCAGCGAAGAGCGTTTTCGCACCTTAACTAATGCAGTTCCACAGGTTATATGGGCTAACAATGAAAAAGGGGAGGCCAACTACTTCAACAAGGGATGGTACGAATATTCAGGGTTGACGTATGAACAATCCTATGGTTCAGGATGGGAAGCGATAGTACATACTGACGATGCCCACGAATCGAAACAGGTATGGAATACTGCGCTTGCAACCGGGCAGATATTTGATACGGAGTATAGGCTAAGAAACGTAAATGGGGATTATCGTTGGTTTATTGGCAGGAATGTTCCTGTAAAAGATTCCACCGGCAAAGTGTTTGGTTGGTTTGGATCTGCAACTGACATTGAGAATTTGAAACAGGCAGAAGAATTATTACAGAGTACGACGGACCGCTTGCATCTGGCTCTTGAGGCTGGGAAACTAGGCTCCTTTGAATATGATTTTAAAACGAAACTTGTTTCAGGTTCACTCCAGCTAAATGAAACCTTCGGATATTCACCTGACGAGTCTGTCAGCCTTGAAAGTTTCGTGTCACTTGTTTCAAAGAAAGATCAGATTAGAATGGAACAGGAAGTCGAAAACGTCATCAGGGATCGTTCCATCTACAACGTTGAATTCCGTGCAAATTTGCAAAATGGTGGGTTCCGTTGGCTAAAATCTTCAGGAAGAGGGATGTATGATAGCTACGGTGAACCCCAAAAATTCGTGGGTATCGTACTTGACATAACGGAGCAGAAACTGTTCACAGAAGAGCTTAGTCGTTTGGTAACAGAAAGAACTTATGAACTCCA